>JAJZIE010000028.1 GCA_021810725.1 Bacillota bacterium
TCCGATCTCCAAGTCTCGGCGCGGTCGAGATCACCGTCGCGCTGCACGCCGTTTTGCATCGCGAGACGGACAAGCTGATCTTCGACGTCGGGCACCAGGCCTACGCGCACAAGCTCCTGACAGGGCGCCGCGAGCTGTTCCAGCACCTCAGGCAGAAGGGCGGCGCCAGCGGCTACCTTCGCCGCGAGGAGAGCCCCCGCGATCCTTTCGGGGCCGGACACGCCTCCACGGCCATCTCGGCGGCGCTCGGCATCGCCACGGCCCGCGATCTCCGGCACGACACCTACGCGGTGGCGGCCGTGGTCGGGGATGGCGCGCTCACAGGCGGACTCGCCTACGAGGGGCTCAACAACGCGGGGCAGCTCGGCACCGACCTGATCATCGTGCTGAACGACAATTCCATGTCGATCTCGCCCAATGTGGGCGCGGTGTCGACCTACCTTACGAGAATCCGCACCACCCCGGCCGTGCGCCGTTTCAAGCACGACGTGGAATCCGCCCTCAAACTGATCCCGGTCGTCGGCAAGGACGCCGCGCGGGCGGCCGAACGCATGAAGGACTCGGTGAAGCACCTCTTCGTGCCGGGTGAGATCTTCGAGGAACTCGGGGTGCGCTACCTCGGACCGATCGACGGGCACGACGTCGCCATGCTGCGCTCCGTGCTCAAGCGGGCTATCGAGATGGGCGGCCCCGTCCTGATCCACGCCGTGACGGAAAAGGGCCACGGCTACGAGCCCGCGGCGAAGGACGCCAACAAGTGGCACTCCACCGCTCCGTTCGAGGTGGAGACCGGCATCGGCAAGGCCGCCAAGAAGGGTGGCGTCAGCTGGAGCGACGCGTTCGGAGAGATCGCGGCGGACATCGGACGGGACGACGAGCGCGTGGTCGCGGTGACGGCTGCGATGGCCGACGGAACGGGCCTCAAACACTTCCGCGACGCGCACCCGGGCCGGTTCTTCGACGTCGGCATCGCCGAGGCCCACGCCGTGACGTTCTCGGCTGGTCTCGCGACCCAGGGCATGCGGCCCCTCTGTGCGATCTATTCGACATTTCTGCAGCGCGCCTACGACCAGCTCATCCATGACGTGGGCATCCAGCGCCTGCCCGTCGTGTTCTGCCTGGATCGGGCGGGACTCGTCGGCGAGGACGGCGCGACCCACCAGGGGCTCTACGACATGGCGTACCTGAGGGCCATTCCCGGATATACCGTCGCGGCGCCCCGCGACGAGCAGGAGCTCGAGGGGATGCTGCGCCTCGCCTTGACGCTGGACGGCCCCTTCGCGGTGCGCTACCCCCGCGGCAACTGCCCCGGCGTCGGCCGCGAGCCCAAGGAGATTCACCTCGGTCAGGGCGAGTGGCTGCGCGCGGGCACACACGGCGCGATCCTCGCGGTGGGCACGATGGTGCAGGTGGCGCTGGACGCTGCGAAGCTGCTCGACGCGCGCGGCATCTCGCTGGCTGTGGGCGACGCGCGCTTCATCAAGCCGCTCGACCTCGGCATGGTGCGCAGGGCGGCCGAGTTCCCGCTGGTCGCGACGATCGAGGAGGGAACCGAAGCGGGCGGCTTCGGCGACGCCGTTCTGGGTCAGCTCGTGGCGGAAGGCTACCACGGCCGTTACCGGCGCTTCGCCGTGCCTGACCGCTACATCGAGCACATGACGCGGTCCGAGCAGCTCGAGGAGTGCGGCCTCAGCGCACCGCAAGTGGCGCAGGCGCTCCAGATGTCGCTCGATGCCTCCCAGGACGCGTCTTGACGAGATCCTGGTCCTGCGCGGGCTCTGCGCAAGCCGCAGCAGGGCGCAGGCCCTGATCGCAGAAGGCAAGGTGCTGGTGGACGGCCGCGTGGCGTCCCGGAAGTCCGCCCTCGTGCCGCCGGACGCGGCGATCGAACTGAGCGCCGGGACCTACGTCTCGCGCGGCGCCGCGAAACTCCTCGCAGCCCTGGACCGCTTCCGCGTCGACCCACGCGGGCGCGTCGCACTCGATGCGGGCGCCTCGACGGGCGGCTTCACGCAGGTGCTGCTGGAGCGGGGAGCGGCGCGCGTCTATGCGGTGGACGCCGGCCACGATCAACTGGATCCGGGTCTGCGCGCCGATCCCCGCGTCGTGGTGCACGAGGGGACGAATCTGCGTCTCCTGCGCCGGGGAGACCTGCCCGAGGCGATCGAACTCTTCACGCTCGACCTCTCCTTCATCTCGCTGCGGCTTGTCCTGCCCGCGGTGGCGAGCATGGCCAAAGAGGGGGCTGAGGTCGTCGCGCTCGTCAAGCCGCAGTTCGAGGCGGGGCCGAGGGATGTGGGCAAAGGCGGCATCGTGCGGGATCGCACGGTGCATCTGCGCGTCCTCGCCGAAGTGGCCCAGGCGGCCGGGGAGAACGGCTTCACGCCGCTCGGCGTCTGCCCGTCGCCGATCCTTGGCGGTGACGGCAACAGGGAGTATCTCATGCACCTTGGCACCGGTACGCCCGATTTCGACGCGGCTGCCGCCGTGGAGGAGGCCTTTGCCTGATGCTGGTGCGTGACCCGGTCTGGGGCGACATCGACCTGTCGGATGACCTCGAAAGCCTGCTCGATACGCCCGAGATGCAGCGCCTGCGGCGGGTGCGCCAGCTCGGCCTTGCGTACCTTGTCTACCCGGGGGCTCAGCACAGCCGCTTTGAACATTCTCTCGGCACGGCCCACGCGGCCGATCTGATCCTGAGGTCCCTCGGCCGCGACCGGGACCCCTGGGCCGGTCCCGTGCGCATCGCGGCCCTGCTGCACGACATCGCGCATGCGCCCTTCGGTCACACGTTTGAGGATGAGCGTCCGCTCCTGCCCCGCCACGACACGCCGGCAAGGATGCGGGAGGCGCTCGGTGGCGAGATCGGCCGGCGTCTTGGAGTCCTGCCCGCAGGCGAGAAGGCTCTGGCGGTGCTCTTCGGCGAGGCGGGCGTGCCGCTTTGGGCCCGCGACGTCGTCAGCGGACCGGTGGACGCGGACCTCTTCGACTATCTGCGTCGGGACGCCTACATGACCGGCATCCGCCAGCAGTACGACGACCGCGTGCTGCGAAGCCTCGAGGTGCTGGACGGCCGCCTCGGCGTCCGACTGGAGCGGCACGGACGCCTGCGCCCCGACGCCCGTTCCGAAATCCTGCAGCTTTTCCGCATGCGCTACCTTCTGACCGAGCGCGTCTATCTGCACCACACCAAGATCGCGGCAGGCGCCATGCTTGCGAAGGCCATCGAGCTCGCGGGTGAGGCGGGGCTGCGGCCTTCGTCGCTGCTCAGGCTGGGCGACGACGCGCTGCTGGACCTCCTGGCCAAGGGCGACTATGGCGAGGATGCGGGCAGGCTGGCGTCGGCTGTGGCCGGCCGGCGGCTGCAGAAGCGCGCACTCGTGCTGGACCGGCGCCAGGTTGGCCAGGACCGGCTCGAGGAGTTGCGCAGCCAGCTCGAGCAGTCCGGCAGGCGGCGTGCGGCGGAGGGCGAGATCGCGGCCGCATGCGGCGGACAGCCGTGGCAGGTGGTCATCTCGTGTCCGCCGCCCCCCGAGTTCCGGGAGATGCGGGTGCCGACCGCGCTGCCCGAGGGCATCTTCCCTCTCGACAGCCCCCCGGGCGGCGACGCGGAGGTGCAGCTCCTTGCGGAACGCTACCGGGATCTCTGGACGATCGCCGTATTCGCCGACGAGTCGCTCCTGGCCGCGGCGGCCGAGGCGGCGGCCAAGGTGTTCGGCGTGGCCGCGCACGGACATGCCTGATCCTCGCGGAACATTGCGGGAATCAGGCCTGCGGCGCAACTGGGCGTTCCGCGCGCAGGAGGCAGGCATGGGGCGGTCGAAGAGTTGGGGGTCGCTCGGACGGGAGGCTTGTATGTGGCTGCGCCAGTAGGCCTCATACCCAATCTCGACAAGCCGGAAGCGCTGCAGCGCGCCCAACAGGTGGCGCACCTGCTGCGTCGTTTGGGACGAAGCTACGTCATCGAACCCGACGCGGCCGCACTGCTCGACCTGGACGTCGAACCCGAGCCGCTCGAGGCGTGGGCCGACCGCGTGGACGTGGCCGTCATCTTCGGCGGCGACGGCACGCTCCTGCAGGCGGCGAAGCGCCTCGCCCCCTACGGCATCGCCCTCGTCGGCGTCAATCTTGGCCATCTCGGCTTCCTGACGGAGCTGGAGCCCGAGGAGATCGAGAGCGAGTTGCCGGGTCTCCTGACCGGCGCCCGCGTGGTGGACCAGCGCAACATGCTGCGCGCGGAGGTGCTGCGCGGTGACGAGGTGGTGGAGCGCTTTCTGGCGCTCAACGACGTCGTGATCGCCAAGGGGCCGTTCTCGCGCCTGATTCGCGTCGAGGTCGGGCTGCGGGGCCGCCCGGCGTTCGTCTGGCCTGCCGACGGCGTCGTCCTGTCGACCCCCACGGGGTCGACGGCCTATGCGCTTTCCGCGGGCGGGCCGGTCCTGTCGCCCGACGTGCGCGCGCTGTCGATCACCCCGATCTGCCCGCACTCGTTCTACGCCCGGACCGTCGCCGTGGATCCCGCCGAGGAAGTGCGCGTCCGCATCATCGCACCGCCTGCAGACGCCTTCGTCACGGTGGATGGTCAGCATGGCATCCAGCTGCTTCCCGACGATGTCGTCGTCACGAGGCGCGCCCGCGAACAGGCTGTTCTCTGGCGCCGCCCGGGCTGGAACTTCTACGACGTGCTGAGGCGCAAACTGCAGGAAGAGGAAGGTGCGCATGGCGGCGAGTAGGGCGGGGGTGGATCGGCCGATCTCTCGGGACAAGGCCAGACGGCAGCTGAGGATTCTCGAACTGGTGCGCGAAGAGCACATCACCACGCAGGAGGAGCTGGCCGCGCGACTGCGCCAGGTGGGTCTGTCCGTGACCCAGGCCACGGTATCGCGCGACATCAAGGAACTCGGCCTGCTCAAGGTGACGGGTGCCGACGGGCGCCAGCATTACCAGAGCGATATCCGGCAGCCGTCGCCCGACGAAAAGCTGATGCGCATCTGCCGCGATTCGGTGCTGTCCGTGGATCATAGCGAGAACATGATCGTGGTGCACACGCTGCCCGCCACCGCCGACGCCGTCTGCGAGGCGATCGACTCGCTGCGCATACCGGGCGTGATCGGCAGCATGGCGGGTGAACGGACGGTCTTTCTCGTGGTGCGACCCTCATCGGCGTCGCAGGCCATCGCGGAGGACCTGCGCAGGTTGACACTCTGATGCTGAGGCTCTTGCAACTCCAGGAGCTCGCGATCGTCGACGAGATCGAACTCGAGTTCGAGTCCGGGCTCACCGTGATCACGGGCGAGACAGGCGCGGGCAAGTCCATCCTGCTCGATGGACTCGACCTGGCGCTCGGCGCGCGCTCGAGTCGCCATGTGGTCCGCCAGGGCGCCGGAGCCGCGCGCGTGGCGGCGCTCTTCTGGCCACCGGGCGGCGGTGAGGTCTTGCTCGAGCGCGAGGTGAGCGCGGAAGGACGTTCGCTCTCGCGCATCGACGGGCGCATTGCGCCGGCCCAGGACGTGCGTGCCCTCGGCGACCGCCTGGTCGAACTGCTCGCCCAGGGCGAGGCGGCGACGCTTCTGAGGCCCAGGCGCCAGCAGGAGCTCTTGGACCGGTACTCCGGCAGCCAGGGCGCCCATGCCGCAGCGCAGGCCACGCGTCGGCGCATCCAGGAGCTCGAGCGGCGACGCCAGGAGGCAGGTGGCGACGCGCGACAGCGCGCTCGGCAGATGGACCTCCTGCGCCACGAGGTGGAAGAGATCGACGCGGCTCGCATCGCGCCCGGCGAACTCGAGGGCCTCGACCAGCAGATCGAGCTGCTCTCGCGTCGCGAGGACATCCTTGCGGCGTTGGCCGACGTGCACGCCGCGGTGCGGGCGGAGGATGGCCTCTCCGCCGAGGAGCTGGTGGGGCAGGCGATGGCGCGCCTTCGGCCGCTGCAGCGCTTCGACGCCGATCTCGCCGACCTGGCCCGTCTGCTCCAGGATGTCGCGTCGCTGCTTGACGAGGCGGCCGCCGCCGCCACCGCCGCGAGCGAACGGCTGGAGTACGACCCGCAGGCGTTGCGCCGGGCGGAGGAGCGGCGCGCCCTGCTCGACGGCCTCCGCCGCAAATATGGCGACAGCGAAGACGAGATCCTGACTTACCGCCAGTCGGCCGCGCAGGAACTCGAGCGGCTGGCCACATGGGAGGAGGAGGCGGCACGGCTCGGCGACGAGATCGCCGGGCTCGAGCGGGACCTTCTGACGCAGCGGGCGGAGCTTCTCGGCATGCGCCAGGCAGGCGCGGCGCGTTTCGAGGCTGCGGTGCGGCCGGAACTCGAGCGGCTCGCGCTCGCGGAAGCGGCTTTGAGCGTTGGCGTTCTGGACAGCCTCGACGACGATGCCGTGCGCTTCGATTTTGCGCCCAACCCCGGCGAGACGCCGCGCCCGCTGGCGCAGATCGCGTCCGGCGGCGAGGTCAGCCGGGTGCTTTTGGCGATCGGGTCGATCCTCGCGAGCGACGAGGACGCCACGCTGGTGCTGGACGAGGTGGATCAGGGACTTGGTGGCAGGGCGGCGCGCAGCCTGTCCCTGCACCTTAAGGAGCTCTCCCGCCGCAGGCAGGTCATCGCGGTCAGTCACCAGGCGGTGGTCGCGGCGAGAGCGGATCGCCACATCGGGCTGCGCAAGGAAGTCGTGGCTGGTCGCACGATCGTTCGCGCACAAATTCTGTCAGGCGACGCGCGCGTTGCGGAAATCGCGCGCATGCTCTCGGGCGAGGCGGGCGAAACTGCGCTCCGGCACGCCCAGGAGCTGCTGGCCGGCGACTGAGCCGAACGCGCCCGCGCAGGCTTTTCTGCAGATTGTTGTCAGCATAAGGTCGAGCCTTCGCGCGCCGAACCGGGCGCGCGTTCTGTCTTCTTGCCAGCATGCGCCCCCTGATGTCGAGAGACGATAGCTGTGGACCATCGCAGACGATTAGGGGGCAAAACGGCGTGAATGCGCGGAGAATCGCGAGTTTGCTTGCGCTTTCGCTACTAACCGCAGGATTCTGCTCACCGCAGTACCGCGCGCTGGCAGCGTTGCCGGATCGCATCACCCTGCCGAGAGGCGACGCCCTCGAGATCCCGGATCTCGACGTGTTCGGACACCATGACGTGGGCGGCGTGAAGGCGGTGCGCCTGGGGCACGGCCTGGAGCTGCTGGCCCGCGGACGGGGCGGGATGGCGCTCACGCTGGGTGGCGTGCCGGTGAAGCGCGTGGACGTGCAGGCCACGGCGCCGCGCAGGGTGCTCCTCGGCGGACAGGCGATCGGGGTGACGGTGCGCGGCGCCTCGACCGTGGTCGCGATCGACCGCGTGCCGTCGGCGGAGGGACCGCTCCGCTTTCCGGCCGGGGCGGCTGGCCTGCGCGTCGGCGACGCCCTGACGGCCGTGGATGGGCGGGCCGTGCGATCCGACGCGGGGCTGCATGAACTCGTGCAACAGGCGGGCGAGGCCGGCCGGCCGGTGCGCCTCACGGTCTTGCGCCGCGACGGCGTGCACACCCTCAAGGCGCATCCGGTCTTCGACCGACAGCTTGCGCGGTATCGGCTTGGCATCTACGTACGCGACACCATGAGCGGGGTCGGCACCCTCACCTTCGCCGATCCCGAGCGCGGCACGTTCGCAGCGCTCGGCCATTCGGTGCGCCTCGCGGCCGGCGCACGGCTCTCATCCAGGGGCGAGATCGCCCCGGCCGTCGTCTTCGGGGTAATGCGGGCCCGCCGCGGGCGGCCGGGCCAGAAGATGGGAGCGCTCGATCTCACGCAGCTTCCGCTCGGCACCATCACCCGGAACACCGACGTGGGCATCGGCGGCCAGCTCGCCCGACTGCCCAAGGGCCGCGTCCTGCCGATCGCCAGCGTGTCCGAGGTGCGCCCCGGGCCAGCCAGGCTCTACACCGTCCTGCAAGACCACAAGGTGGAGGCGTTCCGCGTCCGCATCGAGCGTGTCGTCCCCGACCGCCGGGCCGGGTCCAAAGGGATGGTACTGCGCATCGTGGACCGCCGCCTCCTGCGGCGCAGCGGCGGCATCGTGCAGGGCATGTCCGGCTCGCCACTCGTCCAGGGCGGGCGACTCGTCGGCGCGGTGACCCACGTGTTTGTCCACGATCCGTGGCGCGGCTACGGCACGTTCGCGGCGTGGATGGACGAAAGTCTGTGCCAATCGGAACGAAACGTTCGACAGGCTGCGAGCCCAGCGACGGCGTCGGAGCGTGCCGTGGAACCGGTCGGATCGGCGCGGGGCGCGTAGGTTCGGCCCTCGACAGCCATCGCGGCGGCGTCCCGAATCAAGGCGAACGCTTTGCTGGCAGATAGGAGGGAGGCATGTCCAGGGAGTCGAACCTCTGGTACGCGCTAGGGAATGAGGAGGTTAGTTCCGTGGCCAAGATCCGCATCGTTCTGGCGGACGACAACAGAGAGTTCTGTGAGACAGTCCGAGAATTCATCTCCCGGCAAAGCGACCTCGAGCTGGTCGCCGTGGCCCAGAACGGGGTGGAGGTGCTCGAACTCCTCAGCCAGCAGAAGCCGGATGTACTGATTCTCGACGTCATCATGCCGCACCTCGACGGGATCGGCGTCCTCGAGCGACTCTCCCAGGAGAACCGAGACGTGCGTCCCAAGGTTATCGCGCTCACCGCCTTCGGCCACGAGGCGCTGACGCACCAGATCAGCTCCCTCGGCGCGGACTATTACATCCTTAAGCCGTTCAGCCTCGACGTCCTCGCCCAGCGCGTCCGGCAGCTCGTGTCGGCTCGCGAGGTGCAGGCACCGCCTGTGGCGACATCGGCCGCGACTGCCCCGCCAGCGCGGCAGATGGACGTCGAGGTCACGCGCATCATCCACGAGGTCGGCATCCCCGCGCACATCAAGGGCTACCTGTACCTGCGCGAGGCCATCCTCATGGTGATCGACGACGTGGAGCTGCTGAGCCTGGTCACGAAGGAGCTCTATCCAAGCGTCGCCCGCAAGTACAAGACTACGCCGAGCCGGGTCGAACGGGCCATCCGCCACGCGATCGAAGTGGCCTGGAACCGCGGCAACCTGACGGCAATCCACCGCATCTTCTCGCACACCGTCAGCAGGGAGCGCGGCAAGCCGACCAATTCGGAGTTCATCGCCATGGTCGCCGACAAGCTGCGCATGGAGTCCCGCGCGAGCTGAAAGCAGGAACATTTGGACGGTCGCCCTCCGCCGGGCGGCCGTCCTTTTTGCTCCAGGTGCGGCGGCCTCGGCCGCAACAGCGGTCGGGAAGCGCTTATTGAGGGGCAGTGGCGCATCGTCGATCCGTGGCTGAAGGAATTGCCCCTGGGGGGCCGGTCGCGTCCGCCCGAAGGCTGGCGGGTCCCGACAACGAACAGGCGGCCATTGCGAAAACGCCGCGAGCGGCGCAGTCTATTGCCGGTGTCTGAGAATTACGTCGATTGCTCCGGCAACCACCGATCCTGCGGTGTGGGCGAACCTGGAGAACCATCCGCCGAGGTGGCGCGACCCCCGGACGGTGGACGCGCAATTCGGCCTGCGTTATCTTGTTCGCTTGGGGAGACCAGGAGATGAGTGCTACGGTGTATGCGCGCCTGCTGCCCTACGAGGCGGAGGTCTGGACGCGAACGTTCCATTGGCGCGGCGAGCCGACGGCCCTTCCCGAGCAACTGGCGTCCGCGGCGCCTTCCGTGGTCCTCGTGCCGACAACGGCGGGCAACCCGGTGCCGCGGCGCATCGCAGACGTTGCGGCGGAACCGGTTGCGCTGCGGATGTACCGACTGCCCGACGCCGCCCGCCTTACCGGTGTCGCCGGCATTTACCGCACGGCGCCCCCGTTCTGCGAGGGAGAGCTCCTGGCCCGCGAGGCGGCAGGAGCCGAGAGGGCAGTGCTGCTCCTTCTGGGACCGGAAACGGTTGGCTGGGCGCTCCGGGGCGGGCGACTGCGCGACAGTTTCCGCAGCCTGGACGAGGAAGCGATCGGCGAACGCACCACAGGGGCCGTCGAAACGCGTTGGACAGCGGGACAACTGGCGGCAAGGGGCGAGTCGTTCGCGCGCCGCCTGTTCGGCGAGGCGGGCCTCAGGGCAACGCCGGAAGGTCTCCCGGCCTGGCGGCACCGCCTGCGCATGGCGGTCGGCAGATTGGCCGTGGCGCTCGACGGACCACCGGACGTCATCTGCCTGGGTGGCGAGCGGCCACTGGTCGACGAAGCCAGGCAGGAACTGAGGGACCTGGCTCCTGCGCTCGCCACCGATGTGGTCTGGGGCTTGGCCCCTTGGGCAGAGCAGAGAGAGGGGTAGGAGATCCATGCACTTTCGCAGCTTCCATGAACTTCTCGGAGAGGTGCCGACCCGTCGTGTGCCGGTCGCGGTGGCAGCCGCGGGCGACGCCGAGGTCTTGAGCGCCATCAAGGAAGCCGAGGAAAAGGGCTGGGTGGAGCCGATCCTGGTCGGAGACATCGAGCGCCTGGAACTGGCGGCCAAGACGGTAGGGTATACGCTGCCCGGAGAAGACCGCATCATCGCGGCCAGCGACGAACGTCAGGCCGCGAGGCTGGCGGTGGACGTGGTGCGCAGCGGGCGCGCCGACATGCTGATGAAGGGACTCATCGAGACGTCCGACTTCCTGCGGGCGATCCTGGACCGTGAGCACGGCCTGCGCAAGGGCGGGCGCAAGATGTCGCACCTCGCGGTGCTTGAGGACCCGTTGCACCATCGCCTGTACTTCCTGAGCGACGCGGCGGTCAACGTCAACCCGGACCTGCTGATGAAGACCGAGATCGTCCGCAACGCCGTCGAAGCCCTGCACGCGCTGGACATCGAGGAACCGCTGGTCGCGGCGCTGGCTGCGGTCGAACTGGTCGATCCGGCCATGCCGGCCACCGTGGACGCCGCCAACCTCGCCAAGATGAGCGAGCGCGGCCAGCTGCCGCGCTGCATCGTCGACGGCCCGCTCGCGCTCGACAACGCCATCTCGCGCGAAGCGGCCCTGCACAAGGGCATTCGCAGCGCGGTTGCCGGCGAGCCGGACCTCCTCGTGGTGCCGAACATCGAGGCAGGCAACGTGCTCTACAAGGCGTTCACCTACTTCCAGGGCGCTCGCACGGCCGGCATCCTGCTTGGCGCTCAGTGCCCGATCGTCCTCACGTCGCGGGCAGACCCGCCGGAGGCGAAACTGCTTTCCATCGGCATCGGCATGCGTGTCGCGGCGGGCCAGAACGTTCACGTAGCGCACTGAAGAGGAGGCGGCGGAAGAACCATGGGCATTTTCGACAAGATGGCCGAGATGGGGCACGAGCAGCTGGTATTCTGCTACGACAAGGCGACGGGTCTTCGCATGATCATCGGGGTGCACGACACGACCCTGGGGCCGGCGCTCGGTGGCTGCCGCATGTGGCCGTACCAGTCCGAGGAGGCCGCGATCGAGGACGTGATGCGCCTCTCGCGCGGCATGACCTACAAGAACTCGGCCATGGGCCTCAGGCTCGGCGGCGGCAAGACGGTCGTGCTCGAGCACAAGCATGGCGAGAAGAACGAGATGATCATGCGGGCGATCGGCCGCTTCGTCGACACCCTGGGCGGCCGCTACATCACGGCGGAAGACGTGGGCACCTCGGTTCCGGACATGGCCATCGCCGCCGAGGAGTCCAGGTTCGTCGCCGGCCTGCCCGAGGCCTCCGGCGACCCGTCGGGCGCGACCGCGATGGGCGTCTACGTTTCCCTCAAGGCAGCCCTGCAGGAGGCCTTCGGCTCCGAGGAGATCGCGGGCAAGCGCATCGCGGTGCAGGGGATGGGTCACGTGGGCATGATCCTCTGCGACCAGCTGCACAAGGACGGCGCCAAGCTCTTCGTCAGCGACATCGACCAGGCCAAGGTGGCCGAGGCCGTCGAGCGCTGGGGCGCGACCGCTGTCGAGCCGGACGCGATCTACGACCTGGACTGCGACGTCTACATGCCGTGCGCCCTCGGCGCGACGCTGAACGACGACACCATTCCCAGGCTCAAGGTCAAGGCGGTCGTGGGCTCGGCAAACAACCAGCTCAAGGAGCCGCGTCACGGCAAGATGCTCCACGACCGCGGCATCGTCTACGCCCCCGATTTCGTGGCCAACGGTGGCGGCGTGATCAACGTGGCGGAGGAGCTGCACCCGGACGGCTACCACGCCGAGCGCGCCAGGAAGCGCGTCAACCAGATCGGCGACCGCATGCGCGACATCTTCCGCATCGCGCGGGAGCAGGGCATACTGCCGCACGAGGCGGCAGACCACATGGCGGAGGAGCGCATCGCTCAGATGGCTGCCGTGAACCGCATGTTCGTGCCCCGGCGCTAAGGCCGTGGCACCTTCAGAGAGTCCTCGCCGCATCCTGACCATCAACCCCGGTTCGACCTCCACCAAGGTGGCCTTGTTCGAGGATGAGGCGCAGGCCTGGTTCGAGGAGATCGACCACGACGCGCAGGAGCTCGCCGCCTTTCCTACCATGGCGGCGCAGCTCCCGCTGCGCCAAGCCGCGCTCGAGCGGGTGCTCGGGCAGCATCGCCTGGACTACCCCAGCCTCTCGGCCGTGGTGGGACGGGGAGGTCTCCTGCATCCTCTGTCCGGCGGCACCTACCGCGTCGACGCGGACGTTGTGGAGGAACTTCTCGAGGCGCGGTACGGGCAGCACGCATCGAATCTCGGCGCGCCGCTCGCCGCGGCGGTGGCGCGGAGGGCGGATTGCCCCGCCTTCTTCGTCGACCCGGTGGTGACCGATGAACTCGCCGATGTCGCCCGCGACAGCGGCCTGCCCGAGAGGCCGCGGCGGTCGCTCTTCCACGCCCTGAACCAGAGGGCGATGGCCCTTCGTGCCGCGGATCTGATGGGCATGCGCTACCAGGACCTGCGGCTTGTGGTGGCGCACATGGGCGGCGGCATCACGGTCGGGCTCCACGACCGCGGCCGCGTCGTCGAGGTCAACAACGCCCTGGACGGGGACGGGCCGTTCGCCGCGGAGCGCTCCGGGGCCCTGCCCCTCGAAGCGCTCTGGACCGCGGCCCTGCGCCATCGCATCGATCTCGAGGAGGTGCTGCGCCGGCGCATCAGCGGGCACGGCGGCCTCGTCGATCTCATGGGGACCAACGACCTGCGCCGGATACCCTACAAGGGACGTGGCGGCCTGGTGCGGCGTGCGCTTGCCCTCGGCATCGCGCGCGAGATCGGCCGCAGGGCCGCCATCGTGGGCTGGCCGGTCGACGCCCTCGTCCTCACGGGGGGCCTCGCGCACGACGAGCGGCTGATGCGCTCCGTGCTGAGACACGCCTCCTGGGTCGCCAGGCGCCACTTCATCTTCCCCGGCGAAGCCGAGATGCTGGCCCTGGCTCAGGGAGCCCTGCGCGTGTTGCGGGGCAAGGAGCCCGCGCTTGACTATGCCAGGACCCATGCCTAAGGTGACTATGGAGATCGCTGGACCGTCAGGAACTCTCGAACCAGGTCTAGGCCTCTGCGGCCCGGCCAGGCGGGCGTCTGCCCGTCTGGCGGCCGCAAAGGCGGAGGGAGGTTCCCGATAGATGGCTAGGACGAAGGAGTCGCCCAAGGCGACGTCGGCGCTCGGCCCCGCAGAGGTGCGCAAGATGTACCGCAACATGCTGCTCGCGCGTACGATCGACGAGCGCATGTGGACGCTGAACCGCGCCGGCAAGGCGCCATTCGTCATTCCCTGCCGCGGCCAGGAAGCCGCCCAGGTGGGGTGGGCCGCAGGGCTGCGCCCGACCGACTACTTCCTGCCCTACTACAGAGACCTCGGCGTCATGGTGACCCTGGGCTACACCGCCCGCCAGGCGTTTTTAAGCCTGCTCGGCAAGGCCGAGGACGTGACGTCCGGTGGACGCCAGATGCCGGGCCACTACGGCTGGGAAGAGCGCCACGTCATCACGGGGTCCAGCCCCGTCACGACGCAGGTGCTGCACGCAGTGGGCATCGCCTACGCGAGCCACCTGCGCGGCGAGGACACCGTGGCGGCCGCCTCACTCGGCGAGGGCTCCACGAGCCAGGGCGACTTCCACGAGGCGATGAACTGGGCCTCCATTTACAAGCTGCCCGTGCTTTTCGTCGTGGAGAACAACGGCTACGCCATCTCTTCTCCGCAGTCCAAGGAGATGGCGGTGCAGGACGCCGCCGAACGGGCCCTGGGCTATGGCATGGCGGGCGTCACCGTCGACGGCACGGACTTCTTCGCCTGCTACGAAGCGACCCTGCAGGCTGCCGAGCGTGCGCGCCGCGGCGACGGACCGACCTTGCTCGAATTCAAGATGTATCGCCTGCTGCCACACTCGTCCGACGATGACGACCGCACCTACCGCAGCCGCGAAGAGGTGGAGGCCTGGAAAGACCGTGACCCCATCCTGCGCATGAAGAACCACGTGCTCGAGGCGGGGGTCATGACGGCGGAGGAGGAAGGCGCCCTGCGTTCCGAGGTGCAGGCGGAGGTCGACGAGGCCATCGCCTACTCTGAGGCTGCGCCGTACCCGCCGGTCGAGGACATGTTCACCCACGTCTACGCGGACTAGGAGGCAGGGCGTCATGGCCGTAAGGAATCTCATCGACGGCATCCGGGAAGCGATGCACGAGGAGATGGCGCGGGACGAGCGCGTCGTTCTCCTGGGCGAGGACGTGGGCAAGCGCGGTGGCGTCTTCCGCGCGTCGGAAGGTCTTGTCGACGATTTCGGGGAGCAGCGCGTGATCGACGCGCCGCTCGGCGAGTCCGGCATCGTCGGCGTCGCGATCGGCATGGCCATGAACGGCCTGGTGCCGATCGCCGAGATCCAGTTCGCGGACTTCATCCACCCGGCGTTCAACCAGATCGTGAGCGAGGCGGCCAAGATCCGCTACCGCTCGAACAACGACTTCCATGTGCCGATGGTCATCCGCGCGCCCTTTGGCGGCGGCGTCCACGGCGGCCTCTACCACTCCCAGAGCGTCGAGGCCTTCTTCATGCACGTGCCTGGGCTGAAGGTGGTCATTCCGTCGACCCCGGCCGACGCGAAGGGCCTGCTCAAGTCGGCCATCCGCGACGAGGACCCGGTGGTCTTCTTCGAGCACAAGCGGAGCTACCGCCTGGTCCGGGGCGAAATCCCCGAAGGCGATGTCACCGTCCCGATCGGCAAGGCGCGTCTCGTGCGCGAGGGCAAGGATCTCAGCATTTTCGCCTATGGCCTGATGGCGTTCTACGCCGAGCAGGCGGCGGACGCCCTCGCGAAGGAAGGCATCTCTGCGGAGGTCATCGACCTGCGCACGCTTCTGCCGCTCGACCGCGAGGCTATCCTCCAGTCGGTCGCCCGCACCCACAGGGCCCTGATCGTGCACGAAGCGAACCACACCATGGGGGCTGGCGCCGAGGTGGCGGCCACCATCGCCGAAGGCGCACTCTATGAACTCGACGCGCCGATCCGTCGCCTGACGGGGCCGGACATCCCGGCCATGCCGTTCAACACTCCGCAGGAAGAGCACTTCATGCCGAACCCCGAGAAGATCGCGCAGGCGGCGCGCGAGCTCTTGGCGCTCTAGCCTTCAAGGAGGTCGGAAGCCATCAAAGTCCAGATGCCCCAGCTCGGGGAAAGCGTCACGGAAGGAACCATCGGTCACTGGCTCAAGAAGGTCGTCGACCTGGGCGAGAAGT
>JAJZIE010000337.1 GCA_021810725.1 Bacillota bacterium
GAGGCCGGCGAACGGCTCGTCCAAGATCAGGGCGGCCGGGCTGAAGACGAGGGCCGCCGCCAGTTGGGCGCGCTGCTGGTTGCCATGGCTCAAGACCTGCACCTCGTCGCCGGCGCGCTCTAAGAGGCCGAGCCGCTCGAGCCAGAGCTCCGCGCTCCGCCTGGCGTCTTCCTGCCTTAGCCCGTGCAGCCGGGCAAGGTACTGGAGCTGCTCCCCGAGCCGCATGGTGGGATAGAGGCCACGCTCCTCCGGCATGTAACCGAAGCGCTGTCGCGCCGCAAAGCCAAGGGGAGCTCCCGCCCAGCGCACTTCGCCCCGGTCCGGGGCGAGCACCCCCATCGCGATCCGCATTGTCGTCGTCTTGCCGGCGCCATTGCTGCCGACGAAGCCGAAGACCTCGCCTTCCCGCACCTCGAAGCTCAGGCCCCTGAGAGCCCAGGTGTCGCCAAAGCGCTTCTCGAGGCCAAGGATCTCGAGCACGCCCGCCACTGCTCCTTCCGGCCGCCGCGTCGGCGGTGGGCGCCGCCCGCCCGCCCGGCTGGAATCCTTCACCTCCCTTCCCGCGGCCACCTGCCGCGGGACCCTGTCAGTAGTCCGCCTCGTGCGGCTCGAGGTAGCTCTCGTTCGCCTCCTCCGGCAGGCCGAGCTTCTGGCGCAGGAGCTGACGCGCGATCGCGGGGCCGCGGTCCATGCCGAACGTGCCGAGGAGCAGGAGGACGCCGCCGGGCCTCAGCCTTCCCACCGCCTCCTCGATGGCGGACGGCAGCTCCTCGTGGCGCGAGAGCCTCAGGCCGCCCATGTTCGCCGCCTCGCTGAACGCGGCGATCTCCTCGGACCGCACCTCGTAGTCCACCGCGTACTCGCGAAGGTCGCTGCGGCTCTCGCTGACGATCAGCGGCGCGTAGCGCAGTTCCTGCTGCCAGTGGGCCAGGATGCGCGCGATGCGGGCGTTCACCTGCGGTCCCCGGTTGCCCCTGAGGGCGCAGACGACCACCACCTGCTCGGGACGGAGGTCTCGCACGGTGCGGAGCACCGCGTGGTAGCTCGCCTCGTTCATGGCCACGTCGTTGTAGATGCGGTAGGGACCCACCGCCTGGCACTCGAGTCGCCGCGGCGGCGCCTTGAAGGAGCCGAGGGCATTCGCCCCGAGGTCTCCCGGCACGCCGAGACTGAGCGCCGCGGCGAAGGCGGCGGCCGCGTTGAGGCCGTTGTGCCGGCCGGGCATCGGCATCTGGAAGGCGTAGTCGCCCTCGGGGCCCAGCCTGCCGGCTTTCACCCTGAGGCGCCCCTCGATCCCGCCCTGCCGCTGCTGCAGGTCCAGGAGGTGGACGTCGGCGCGCGCGTCCTGGCCGAAGCCCACGACGTCCGCCTGGATGCCGTCGCCCATCGCGAGGACGCGCGGATCGTCGGCCGACAGCACGGCCGCCGCGCCTGCCGGCAGTCCCCGGATGAATGCGCGCTTCGCGTCGTAGTAGTCTTCGACGCTCTCGTGGAAGTCGAGGTGGTCCGGCGAGAAGTTCGTCGCGATGCCCGCCGCGAACCGGGCGCCGCGGATCCGCTCCTGCCGCACCGAGTGCGACGACACCTCGAGCACGGCGTGGTCATGGCCGCGATCGAGCGCCGCCCGCAGGAAGCGCTGGAGCTCATGGGCCGGCGGCGTCGTCCACTGCGGGCGGAAGGCGACGTCGGGGAGGTCGACGAGGGTGGTGGTCCAGTAGGCGCACTTCCTGCCCGCCGCCCTGAGGAGGTGCGCGACGAGCAGGGCGGTGGTCGTCTTGCCGTTCGTGCCGGTGACGCCCACGAGCGTCATGCGCTCGGCGGGGTCGCCGTAGAAGCGCCGCGCCGCGTCCGCGAGGGCCGCGAACGGACTGTCGTGCCAGAGGCCCGCCGCCCCTTCGGGCGCGTCGGTGCCGGAAGGAAGAAGCAGCGCGGCCGCGCCGCGCCTGAGGGCCTCGGCCGCGTAGAGCCCGCCGTGGGTCAGGCTGCCCGGCAGCCCGACGAAGAGGTCGCCGGGATGCGTGCGGCGGGAGTCGATGCTGAATCCACGGATCGTGACGTCCTGCCAGCGGCCGAACGCCATGCCCTCACCGCTCGGGAAGAGGTCCCCGAGCTTGGCCTCACGCATTCTGATCACGGCCAGGTCCCCTCCCTGAAGCAGCGGAACACGATGTAGGCGTCCTCGCCGTTGCCGAAAAAGCTTTGGCACCTGCCGATCTCGCGCCAGCCGATGCGGCGGAGCACCTGGCGCTGCGGCTCGTTCGAGACGCGCACCTCGCCGAGGAACCAGCGGGCGCCCATGGCCTCGGCGATGGCCTCGGCGTCCTGCAGGATGCGCCCGCCGTAGCCGCGCCGGCGGTAGGCGGGATCGGTGGCGTTGCTGATGACGAGCGCTGTGGGTCCCGAGACCTGGAATCCGAAGTAGGCGGCAAGCCGTCCCTCCTCGCGGATCGCGAGGTAATGGACGGACGGATCGCGGTAGAGGCGCTGCAGCGATACAAGGTCCAGAGGCTCCGGGAAGACGGTCGCCTCGATCTCGGCGACGCGCCCGAGCTCCTCGAACCTGAGGTCCTCCACGAGGCGGCGCTCGTCCGGCATGGGCATCCCTCCTTCGCCCTACCTTATGTCGCAAGGGCGAATGCGCACGCCTTCCGCCGGGAAATGCACCGCTGCTCCCAGCGCGACATAAGGCTTTCATATGTAG
>JAJZIE010000029.1 GCA_021810725.1 Bacillota bacterium
TGCCGCACTTTCGCCTGCAGGGGGAGGTCGGCGGCCGCGAAGTCCGGCTGAGCCACCTACTCACGCATTCGTCGGGCCTTCCGCCCTCTCCCGCGCTTGAGATGTGCCTAGAGCATCCGCCGGATGGGTCGCCGGCCGCCATCGCCGACTACGACGCTCTGACGGACTACCTGGCCGATCTCGATAGGCCTCTCCTGGGGCCTCCCGGTGTCTTTTTCAGCTACTCGAACGAGGGCTACGGCCTGCTTGGGGCCGTCGTGGAGGCGGTTTCGGGCGAGACTTACAGCCGGTATGTGGAGGGCCGCATTCTGGGCCCTTGCGGCATGACCTCGAGCACGTTCCGCAACCCTGGCGCGAACGGCCTTGCGCGTGCCACGGAACTCTATGACGTTCGTCAACTCGCGGGCGGCACGGAGGAGGTCTACCCGTCTCCCGGCTGGAGCGACGCACCTGCCATGATCGGAGCCGGCTGGCTGCGCGCGACCGTTCCGGATCTGCTGCGTTACCTACAGATGTACCTTGGACGCGGCGAGATCGGAGGCGAACGTCTTCTTTCGGCCCAAGGTATCGCGAAGATGCTGCGACCACGCGTCGAGACGTCGCCCGGCCGGTTCTACGCCTACGGGTTCGCCGTCGTACGCGACTTCTACGGGCACGACATGGTAGGTCACTCAGGCGGACTCAAGGGGGTAGGTGCCGATGTCGGCTTCATCCCCGAGCTTGGGCTGGCGGGCGCCGCACTGGCGAACTTGATGGGACCGGCCGCACGACAGACGGTGCAGGGTGGGCTCGCCTTTGCCATGGGACTTCCGGCAAGGCCGCTCCACCGGGACTACCCGCCCTTCGCACCGCAGCCTGCCCGCTTCAGGGACTACCTTGGCGCCTATCCTTCCGGCGAGGGCGAGACGTATCGAACAACCTTGCGGGAGGGGGAGCTTTGGCTCGACGACGGGACGACGGCGCTTGCGCTCCAGCCTGTCGGCGAGGACGCCTTCGTGATGCGCGAGCGCGACGACGAGACATACGTGCGCTTTCATCGCCACGGCGGTCAGGTGCGCGCCGTCAGCGTTGGCACACGCATGATTCTGCGGGTGGAGCCGACCTGACAGGTGGATGGGCCCGGGGCGCTATTGTGGCAGCCCCTCGGGAATCGCGTCGCGCTGCCCCCAGATCACGGGAGAGATCAACTCGTAGCCCTCCCGCTGCCAAAGGTTTCTCTGTACCTTGGCCAACGCGAAGCGGGCAAAGCTGTCGCCCGCCCCCGCGCCCTTGCCCTTGAGAACCGTCAGGGCGAGCAGCGAGAGCTGACCGTGCACGGTGCCCACCTTCGGGATCGTCATCGCGACGGAACTGTAGAGCGGCAGATCTTTCGGGTTCGCAAAGTCGAGGTCCGGCGGCAGCGCGACATAGTGCAGGTGGAGTTGGCGTGCCTGCGGCAGGAACGCCGAAGCGGCGTCGAGACCACCCGCCTGGAGCTGGGTCGGCAGCCCCTCTTCGGAGAACACCTGCTGAGGATTGTCCCAGGCACCCAGGATACGTCCGGCCGTGCCGGCGGGCAGCTGATAGATCTTCTCTGCGAGCTGCACCATCAGGTAGAAGGTCTGGCCCTGGGGATCGGTGGCGGGGTTCGTGCGGCCGAGCCGCAGCCCCGGTGTGGCGAGCAGTGTGAAGAGGTCCGCCAGCGGCCTCTTGCCCTGGGCAATGGCCGCGAACTCGGGCGCGTAGCGGCTCTTCGGGTTGTACGCGACCACCAGCGGGCTCGTCGCGAAGCCGATGGCCCAGGTTGCGCGCGATGATCCGAGCGCGGCGATCGGCCCAGTGCCCATGCTCTCGAACACGTCGGCCTGGATCACGCCGCCCGAAAGCTCGTGGGCAAGGGCCCAGGAGCCGCCGCCGCGCCCCTGGTAGGCGACACCGGTCGCCTTGGTGAACGCGGGGCCGAGGATCTGGTCGTTCATGTAGGCGAGCGAGCCCGCATACGCGACAGAAACCTGGCTGGGTCTGGACGCCTGCTTCGCCGGGCTCTGGCCGCAGCCTGCGAGCGTCAGGGCAAGGAGGCCGAGAAGGGCGGGGAGCGCAAGCCTAATAGACAAGGCGGGAACCTCCAACAGCGGCGATGTGTCTACCTTAGCGCCGCACGGCCTAGCAGGCAAGAATGTTTTACATTGTGTATGCTACACTTTGCATCGGAGACCGGGAGGGATGAGCCATGGCGCAGCTCCGCAATCGCCTGCGCGACGTGCGCATGGCCCGTGGCCTGACACAGCAGGCTCTGGCGCAGCGTGCGGGTCTCACGCGCCAGACCGTGGGAGCCATCGAGGCTGGCGACTATGGACCGAGCCTCGAGGTTGGTCTTCGCTTGGCCGGGGCCCTGGATGTGCCGATCGGCGACATCTTTTCGCTGCGCAAGGCGGATACACCCGACGGTGGGCTCCTGCCGCGGGCGGGAACGGCGCGCGTGTTGTCGGCCGTGATCGGCGGCCGTGAGGTGCTGCGGGGGGTTGGGCAGCTTGGCGCGTACCGCTGGCCGGCCGCGGCGGCGGACGGACTGGCCGAGGTGGACGCCGAAGGCGCCGTGTCCTTTCAGCGCTTTGGCGATCTTCGCCAGGACACCGTCTTCATCGCGGGCTGCGATCCCGCCCTCGGGCTGGTCGCGGACCATTTGCAGCGCCAGGGGACGCGGGCCTTCTGGTTCACGGCGGGAAGCGGCGAGGCGCGCGAACAGCTGCGCTTGGGGCGCGCGCATTTCGCCGCCGTGCATTGGACCGAAGGCGAGGAGCCACCCGAGCCGCCCCCGGAGGTTGCGCGGGTCATTCTTTCGCGCTGGCAGATGGGCATCGTCGCGCGCAAGGGGTCAGAACTGTCCGGAGATGCGGTTGCCCTCGCGAGGCCGGGACTGCGGATCGTCAACAGGGAGCGGGGAGCAGGCGCGCGTCGCCTGCTGGACCGACTGATCGGGGAGGCGGCTCTTTCGCCGGCACGCGTCCTGGGCTACGACAGGGAACTGCCGGGGCACTGGGAGGTTGTCGAAGCGATTGCGCGCGGGGAGGCGGACCTGGGGATCGCGAGCGCCGCCGCCGCCGCGGCATGCTCGCTCGCCTTCCGCCCGCTCACGGTGGAGACATGCGAGGTGTGGTGGCGGGTGGAGACGGTGGGCAAGGAGACCGCGGAGCGGCTCCTGGGCACGCTGAGGAGCGCAGCCTTCGGCCACGACCTTACGGCCTTCGGCCCGTTCGACACAAGCCGGACCGGGGCCGCTCCGGACGATCAGCGGGGCAGGGGGTAACGCCCGAGGATATCCTGGGCGAGGCTTGCCTCCGCTTCGGGCAAAGCGACGACGACCTCCTCGAAGCCGCTCTGCCCGGGCCTCGGCGCGATGGCGAGACCCCAGACGGGGTAGTGGTAGCCCTTGACGGTGCCGTGGTAGGCGATGACGTAATCGGACAGCCAATGCTCGGAGACGTCGGGTGTCGCGGTGGCGTCCGGGAGCACCACCTGCGGCGCGGGCAAGGCCCCGTCCGTCAGGCTGACGACGCTGCAGCCGACGCATGGGGCCGTCTCCACTTCGACGAAGGCGGCAGGATCGCCGGGATCCCTGAGGCGCCAGATCGTGAAGCCGCCGCCCAGACGCTCGCTTGTCTCCTGCCAGGCTGGCGGACCGTAGACGGTGACGCTGCCGGCCGCGTAGGGGACGACGCCGGGCCCCGCGGGATCCGGCATGGTCGACTGGCCGATCGGCAGTCCGTACGCGAGGTCCTGCCAGAGATCGGATCCGGCGGCCACGGGATAAGTTTGCAGGCTGCCCGACCGCGGGTCCATGACGTACGTGGCGTTCGGGGCCAGGATACCCATGCGCTCGCCGGCCACGACGACGCCCGCGTCGGACGTCAGGTTCTCGGGCGCCATGGTGATCTGCCCCGTGCGCAGGTCGAGCATCCCGGCGCCGATGGTCGTCGCCGTGCCGGCGACGTCGAGCGTGAAGCCCAGGTAGGGGCCGGACGTGCCGACGAAGTGCAAATCGGCCGACTGCAGGCCGGCGCTGGCCGGGATCTCCGCGACAAGCCTGCCGCTGCCCGCGAGGGGGCCGCTTCCTGGCGTCGGCGAGACCTCGACGGCGAACGGATGGGGCATGACGAGCGCGCCGCCCGCGTCCTGGGCGTCGGCATAGGAACTCCACACGAGGCCATACGGCGTCAGGGCGACATCAAGGCCAGGCGTGTTGGCCAGCACGTCCTGCGGCAGATACGCCGTATAGCCGTCGACCGCGACGGGGGTACCGGCCGGGACGGCCGCTGCCTTGGCCGCGGTCTTGTGCGATGCGGTCTTCTTATGCGCAGGCGCAGCGCCATGCCCGCCGCAGCCGCCGAGCAGAGCCAATAGCGCCGTCACGCCAGCGATTCGCCAAATATGTCGATGCGTCATCGAGTGCCTCTCTGCCTTTGAATGCCAAAACGCCAAATTAGGCGATGGGCCCAATATAACGTACACACCAGCACTTGGCGAGTGGTGCGACCAACGCCGGGACCGAACCTGTGCTAAACTGTGCAAGGAGTCGTCGGGCTGCCGCTGGAGGCATCTCGTCATGCGCAATCGCTGGCTTCTCACGTTCGGCGGCATCGGCCTCGTGGCCGGCATCATCCTCGTTCTGATCACAGGAGCGATCGCCGCCGTCTATCTCGCGTTGATCGGTATCCTGTTGCTCGTTGCAGGTTTCCTGGTCGGTCCGCGCTACCGCGCGGAGCTCTCGGAGCCGCCCGCCGGTTACGTGTGGACCGGTGAGCGCTTTGTCGACCCGACCAGCAATCGTACGGTGGATGTCTGGCAGCATCCCGCTTCCGGTCAGCGCGCCTATGTGCTGGCCAAGGATGGGAACGATCCCGAGCGGGGAAGTTGAAGCATGGGAGGATCCCTTTTGGCCCGCCACGATTCGCATGACGCCAAGATCCGCCGCATCTTCGGCGACATCGCGCAGGTCTACGATCCGATGAACCGCGTGATCACCCTTGGCCAATGGGGCAGGTGGCAGCGTCGGTTCCTCGAGCTTTGCGCGCCCGGGCCCGGTGAGCGTTGTCTCGATCTGGCCACCGGAACGGGAGACCTCGCGATCCTCCTCGCCGGCATGCAGCCCGAGATGCACGTGACCGGCCTCGACCTCAGCCGCGACATGCTCGCCGTGGCCGAGCGCAAGGTCGCGGAGCGCGGACTGGCGTCCCGCATCGACCTCGTGGAGGGCAACGCGCTTGACTTGCCGTTTCCGGACGCCAGCTTCGATCTCGTCACCTGCGGTTTCGGACTGCGCAACTTTCCGGACCTGCAGGCGGCGCTCGGGGAGATGCGCCGCGTGCTTAGGCCGGGTGGCCGGGCGCTCTCACTCGAGGTGTCTCGGCCGACCAGCCGTCTCGTCTTCTTTGGTTTCAAGCTCTTTTTCTACGGCATCGTGCCGGTGCTCGGCCGTCTCGCGGGCAGTCGCGGCGCGGCGTACACCTGGTTGCCGGAATCGCATCGCAAGTTCCCCGGCCGCGCCGTCCTGGCGGAGATGTACCGCAAGGCGGGCTTCACGGAGGTCAAGGCGTGGCCGTTGACCCTTGGATCGGTCGCAATTCACCGGGGGGTGGCTGCGCCATGAGGACGGGCTGGACATTCCTCGGTATCAGCCATCAGGGCACGGACCTCGACACCCGCGGACGATTGACCCTGGAACCTCATGTCGACGAGGTATACCGCCGGGTGCTGGCGACCGCGGACGAGGCGTTCGTCCTGCATACCTGCAACCGCAGCGAGATCTACGCCTTCGGCGTCGTCGAGGAGGTGGCTCCCGCCCTGCAGGCGATCTTCGCCGAGGTGACGGGCACGCCGCCTGCCGTCCTGGGCCGCTACGCGTTCACGCTCGACGGGCAGGACGTGGTACGCCACCTCTTTCTCGTGGCGGCGGGCCTTGAGGCCCAGATCGTCGGCGAGACGCAGATCCTCGGCCAGATCAAGCAGGCCTTCAACCGGGCCGCCGCGGCCGAGGCGGTGGGCAAGGAAGTCAGCATGCTCGTGCAGGGGGCGCTGGCCGCTGCACGGCGCGCCCACCGCGAAACGGGCATGGACGAGCATCCCGTGTCGGTCGGCAGCGCCGCCGTCGCTCTTGCGAAGCGGTCGCTTGGCAGCCTCTCCGGCCGCAGCGTCCTGCTGATCGGCGCGGGCGAGGTTGCTGAGCTCTGCTGCCAGCATCTGCGCGAAGCGGCGGACGTCGAGATCGTGATCGCGAACCGCACGCGCCAGCGCGCGGCACGACTTGCCAAGGCGTTTGGCGGAACATCCGTCGGCTGGGCTCAGATCGACGAGTGTCTCGCCAAGGCCGATATCGTGCTGAGCTCGACCGGCGCCCCGCACGAGGTGCTCTACGCGCGCGACATCAAGGAGGCCATGCGCCGCCGGGGAGGTCGGCGCATGGTCCTCGTCGATCTCTCGCTGCCGCGCGACATCGAGCCCAGCTGCGCTGCGCTGCCAGGGGTCGAGGTGAGCAACCTCGACGATCTCGCGGCCATCAGCCAGGCCCAGCGCCAGGAACGCCTGCGCGAGGCCGAGGCCGCGGAGGCTATCGTTCTCGCGGCCGCCGCGGACTTCGAACGCCGCCGCTGTGAGCGCCAGGCGCTGCCATTGATCCGCTCCCTGCGCGGCAAGGCGGAGGAAGTGCGGGACAAGGAATTGAGGCGCGCCCTGCACCGACTCGGCGACGTGCCGGAGACGGAGCGGCAGGTGATCGAGCAGCTGGCGTCCCGCATCGTCAACAAGCTTCTGAACGAGCCCACCCTGGCTCTCAAGGAGTGCGCCTTGCGCGAGGATGGCGAGAGCTGTCTGCGCCTCGCGGCCGATATTTTCCACCTGGACGGCCCGGACTGGCCGCAGGAAGCCTGAGTAAGTGGCCGGGAGGTCCCAGCGCGGGGCTTCCCGGCTGAGCCTGTCACCTAGGGGTGATTGAGTGGAGATTCGCATCGCCTCGCGGCGGAGCCCCCTGGCCAGGCGGCAGGCGGAGCTCTTTGCGGCCGCGCTGAGCGAGACGCGGCCGGATGTTTCGGTGCGCTACGTGACGGTGGAGACCGAAGGCGACATCCGGCAGGACGAGTCCTTGGTCCGCATCGGCGGCAAGGGTGTCTTCACCCAGGAGATCGAGGCCATGCTGCGGCGTGGCGAAGTGGACGTCGCGGTGCACAGCCTCAAGGACCTGCCCACGGCGCTCGCGCCCGGCCTCGTGCTGGCTGCGCTCCTGCGCCGCGAGGACCCGCGCGACGTCCTGGTCGGCTCACAGGGACTCACGTTCGGCGCCTTGCCCTACGGCGCGCGGGTGGGAACATCGAGCCCGCGACGGCGGGCGCAGCTTTTGCATCAGCGCCCGGACCTCCGGGTGCTCGAACTGCGCGGCAACGTCGGCACCCGCCTGCGCAAGTTGGCGGAGGGGCAGTACGACGCGCTCGTCATGGCCGCGGCGGGCCTGCTGCGGGATGGCCGCGAAGCTGCGATCGCCGAGTATCTCGGACCCGAGCAGATGCTTGGCGCGCCGGCGCAGGGCATCATCGCCGTGGAGGCCGCTGCCGACCGCAAGGATCTGCTCGCGCTGCTGCGCCGTGTGAGCCACCCCCCGACCGAGCGCAGGGCGCTCTGCGAACGCACGCTGCTGATGGAACTGGGCAGTGGCTGCAGCGTCCCCGTAGGGGCACTGGCGACCGCGCATGGGCGCAACCTGCGATTGACGGCAGGAGTGTTCGCCCCCGACGGCAGCACGGCCATCCGCGTCACCCTGGAGGGTGGCCGTGCGGCGGAACTTGGCCGTGCGGCGGCCAAGGAGCTTCTCCTGGGCGGGGCGGGGCGTATCCTCCAGGAGGCCGCGAGCGATGCCCGCTGAGATCTTCTACGCCTACTGGGATCCCGCCGCGACGCCGCTACTGGCGGAACTGCTCGACGCGGCGCCGGTGGTCGCGGCGGCCGGGACTCTGCCGACCGAACTCGAGCTCTACCTGCACCCCCAGGCCCAGAGGGTTTCGCCGCGGGTCGCCATGCTGCGGCAGGAGGGAACGGTCGCGCGGCTCTACGGCGACGGCGAGGAACTGGCGGATGAAGCCGCCGAGTACCGGGCCCGGGGCCACGAGGTGACCACCTTGCCAACGCTCGGCCCGGGCGGGCCCGAGCTTGGGGAGCCGGTCCTGACGGGCCGCCGGGTGCTCGTGACGCGGGCGGCCGCGCAGTCCGGGGCTCTCCTGGGAGCCTTGCGCCTGCGCGGGGCGGTGCCCGTGCTGCTGCCGTCGCTGCGCATATCCCCCGCCCTCGATCCACGACCGCTCGATGCTGCGCTGCAGCGCGTCGGGACATATCGCTACATCCTCTTCACCAGCCAGAATGCCGTGCAGAACTTTTTCGCGGCCCTGGACGCCAAGGCGATCGACGTGCGGCGGCTTGGCGACGCGCGCCTGCTCGCCGTCGGCGCCGCGACCGCCCTCGCCCTGCGGGCACGCGGCCTCGTCGCGGAGATCGCTCGCCTGGGCACCGCGATGGGACTCGCATCCCAGCTCCAGGGCAGGGTGCGCGTAGGCGACCGCGCGTTGCTGCTCGGCCCGGAGCCACCGGATACGGCGCTCGTGCAGGCGCTCTGGGACCAGGGCCTGCAGGTCGACACAGTCCCGATCTACCGCACCTTGCGCGGTGTGCCGGAGGACGCGGCGGCAGCGCTGACGCGAGCCGGCGCTCCAGACGCGGTGCTCTTCTACAGCCCGTCCGCGGTCCAGGCGACGGTTGCGGCCCTGCCGGAGAGGTTTCTCGCCAGGGTGCCCGCCGTGGCGATCGGTCCCACGACGGGCGCCGCGTGTCTGGAACTTGGGCTGCGGTTGGCGGCCAAGTCCGAGACGCCAGGTCTCGCCGGGATTCTCGCGGCGCTGCGCCAAGTCTTGAACGACGCCCAGGAATGATCTTCGAGGAGTGAGTCTCGTGGAATTGATCGAGAGGCCGAGGCGGTTGCGTCGGAGCCGGACGATGCGCGACCTGGTGGCCGAGACGGATCTGCGCGCGAGGGACCTCGTCCAGCCGCTCTTCGTCGTCCCGGGCGAAGGCGTGCGCAGGCCGATCTCCGCCCTGCCGGGCCAGGAGCATCTCTCGCCGGATGAAGCCGAGCGCGAGGCCGAGAAGATCTACCGCGCCGGCGTGCCGGCGATCCTCCTGTTCGGGATCCCACCGGAGAAGGATGCGCTGGGCAGCTGGGCCGCGCGCCTCGATGCGCCGGTTCAGGAGGCGACGCGGCGGATCAAGCGGGCGGTGCCGGAGCTTTTGGTGATCGCGGACACCTGCCTTTGCGAATACACGGACCACGGGCACTGTGGCGTGCTCCGCCCGGACGGCATGGTCGACAACGACGAGACGCTGCCGCTTCTGGCGGCCGCGGCCGTGAGCCAGGCGGAGGCGGGCGCCGACGTGATCGCTCCGAGCGACATGATGGACGGCCGGGTGGCTGCGTTGCGCGAGGGGCTGGACGCGGCCGGCTTCACGCAGACGGCGGTCCTCTCCTATGCCGTGAAGTACCGTTCGGCGTTCTACGGGCCATTCCGCGAGGCCGCCGGTTCCGCGCCGCAGCATGGTGACCGCTCGGGCTATCAGATGGACTACCGCAACGGGCGCGAAGCCTTGCGCGAGGCGAGCCTGGACGTCTCGGAAGGGGCTGACATGCTGCTGGTCAAGCCGGGCATGCCGTATCTCGACGTGCTCGCGTCGGTCGCGCGGAGCGTCGGCGTACCGGTCGGGGCTTACCAAGTCTCCGGCGAATATGCCATGCTTGAGGCAGCCGCCGAGCGCGGCTGGCTCGACCGCGACCAGGTCGTGCAGGAGTCGCTCATCGCCTTGAAGCGCGCCGGAGCCCGCTTCATCGTCACCTATTACGCGCACGAGTGGGCCAGGCGCGCTCTCGCACGTTGACGAGGGGGATATCGCCCGTGCAGGTCGTGAGGATCACGCCACGCGGCTACTGCTACGGCGTCGTCGACGCCATGAAGCTGGTTCGGCAGGTTGCCGAGGACCCGAAGACGCGCAAGCCGATCTTCGTGCTCGGCCTTATCGTCCATAACCGCCACGCCGTCGAGGAACTGGATCGCTACGGCGTCGTTTCGCTCGACGGCGAGAACCGACTCGAGCTGATCGAGCAGGTCCAGGAGGGAACGGTCGTGTTCACCGCCCACGGCGTGTCGGAGGCGGTGCGCCGCCGCGCCGCGGAGAAAGGGCTCGATGTCGTCGACGCCACCTGCCCCGACGTGACGAAGACGCACGACCTGATCCGCAACCTGGCCCAGGACGGCTACACCATCCTCTACATCGGGCGGCGTGGCCACCCGGAACCGGAAGGAGCCATGGGCGAGGCGCCGGATCACGTGCACCTCATCGAGACCGCGGAGGACGCGCAAGATCTCGACCTTGACGGCAAGAAGCTCGCGGTCGTGACGCAGACCACCCTGTCGCGCTGGGATACCGACGCCACCATCCAGGAGCTCAGGCGCCGCTACCCGCGGATCGAGGTCTTCAACGAGATCTGCCTGGCGACGCAGCTTCGGCAGGAGGCCGCCGTGCATCAGGCAGAGAACTGCGATCTCGTCATCGTGGTCGGCGACACGCGTTCCAACAATTCGAACCGCCTCGTGCAGGTGGTGCGCGAGCAGGCCGGGCGTCCGGCCTATCTCGTCGATGGCGTGCACGAGATCGATCCGGCCTGGCTCGAAGGCAAAAGGACGGTCGGCGTGACGGCCGGCTCCTCGACCCCGAGCCCGATCACCCGCGAGGTGATCCAGTATCTCGAACAGTATCCGGCCGGCGCGAGCGCCGATCCGGTGCAGGCCTGAGGGGCCCGCATGTATACGGCACAGGCGCTCTCCGCGACCACGCCGCCGCGTGCGGGCCTGTGGTGGCTGCTGCCGCGGGAGTATGGCGCCTGGTCCATGCTGCTCACAGGCTACATCACCGCCGTGGCCGTGGCGGACTCTCTGACGCCGGCTGCGCTCTGGCTGTTGCCGGCGATGATCCTGCTGCTGATGGCGAAGGAGCCGCTGGAGCGGCTCCTTCGCGCAAAGGCGGGCGAGGGCGGCCAGCGCCTGCGCTGCCTCGGCATCCTGCTGGCCGAGCTCATACTGTCCGGAGTCTTCGGCAGCCTGGCGGCGAGCAGCGCCCACAGCGCCGCGATCTACGTCATGCCGCTCATCGCGGCGCCGTTCTATGCTGTCGCGATGCTGCTCGGCTTCTGGGGCGAGCGCTGGCGCACCTTGCGGGAGCTCGTCGCGACGTGGGGCCTGCTGCTCGCCGTTCCCGGCACCTGGATCGCCCTCGGGCTCCCAGCGGACATGGCGATGTGGATCGTATACCTCGGCCTCGTGCTGCACTTCCTCTACGGCGTAGGCTTTCTCCGCCTGCAGATCGTGGCCGCCCGCACGCATATGGAGGCGACCGAGGTACGGCAGGGCACCATCCTGCTTGCGGGATCAGCGTCGCTGATCACGGTCGGCGTCGTGGTCGTCAGCCTGTTCGGCTACCTGCCGATCTGGGCGGCCGTACCGCTCCTGCCGCAGATGGTGCGCGCATATCTCTGGCTCGGCAGCGGCCGGCCCTGGCTCGAGATGAACCGTATGGGACGCCAGGAGGTGGCCCTGGCGACGGCGATCCTGGTTCTCTTCACCCTGGTCGCGCACGCCTGAGCCGGACTGCCTGCGGGGAAGACGATCAGTCCGGCAGGAAGGGCATGTCGTGGCCCGCGTTGCCGGTGTCCTTTGGCATGAACCACTGCAGCACAAGCGCGACCAGCGCGATCACGAGCACCAGGATGGCACCAGCGCGGAAGCCCTGGTAGTAGCCGCCCTTCAGGGATTCGATCTCGAAGACGGCGGCGACGAGCGCCTGGCCGAGGCTCATGCCGATCGAACGGCCCATGTTGAGCAGACCGCCCGTCACGCCAAGGTGCTCGGGCGGGGCGCTGCCCATGACGGAACTGTTGTTGGGCGGCGTGAAGACGCCTGCGCCGGCACCGACCAGCGCCATCGCGGGTACGGTCAGGCCGAACGCGATCAGGGGTGTCCAGAGGTAGATGGCGACCGATCCGGCGGCCAGGATGAGCAGGCCGCCGACGGCCACCCTGCGGTTGCCGAAGCGATCCGCGAGCGTGCCCGCGAGAGGTGCCACCGCTGTCATGGCAAGCGCGAGAGCCATGACGAGGAGGCCGACGTTGGCCGTGGACTGGTGGCGGACCCACTCGAAATAGTAGGGCGCCAGCAGCATGATGCCGTAGAGCACGCTGAACGAGAGGACGCCCAGGACGACCCCGCCAGTGACGTTGAGGATCTTGACGAGCTGCGGCTCGACGAGCGGCGTCGGCACGAGACCCTGGCGGCGGGCAAAGATGTACGCAAGGACGATGGCCACGGCCAGCTCGATATACCAGAACTGATGTCCGGGCAGCGACGGGTTCAGGGTGAGCAGCGCCAGCACGAGGACGACAGCCATCAGGAGAGAGGAAAGCACGTCGACGCGCGGCATCACGCGCCCCGCCGGGTCCTTCGGCAGCGTGTAGGGAGCGACGATCAGGGCGACGGCGGCGATCGGCAGGTTGACGAGGAAGATGGCGCGCCAGGTGAACGCGGCGATGAGGAAGCCACCCAGCACCGGGCCGATCGCCAGTCCCACGGCTTGCGCGGCGCCCTGGACGCCGATCGCGCGACCGCGCATCGACGCCGGCACGCTGGACGTGACAATGGCGACCGAATTGGCCTGCAGCATGGCGGCCCCGACGCCCTGGACGAGGCGGGACACGAGCAGCACGCCGAGGCTTGGCGCAAAGCCGCAGCCCGCGGACGCGATGCCGAACACGACAAAGCCGAAGCGATACATGCGCGAGCGCCCGATGCCGTCGGCCAGGCGACCCGCGAGCACCACGATCGTGGTCAGGACGAGCAGGTAGGTGAGAGAGACCCAGGCGATGTTGCTGGTCGTCGTATGGAAGTAATGCTGCATCGTCGGGTTGCCCACGCTGACAATGCTGGCATCGATGGCGGCCATGGCGGCGCCGAGGCAGACAGTCGCGACGGCGAGCCACGGGCGTTCGGCAAGACCTGTCTCGACCTGAGCCGCGTTGTTTTGCATGTCAAAGAGCATAGTGCATCCGAGGGGAAAGAAAAATGCTATAGTATCTTCGCCTTACCATAAGCGCGCTTTATCGGAGTGAGGGGATTGCAGCTCGGGCAGTTGCGCGTGTTCCAGGTGGTGGCAAGGAGCCAGACGTTCACTGCGGCAGCAGAGATTCTGGGGCGCAGCCAGCCGGCGATCAGCATGCAGGTGCGGGCGCTCGAGCGGGAACTGGGTGTGTCGCTCGTCGAGGTCTCCCACCGGCGCATCCGGCTCACCGTCGCGGGGGAGGAACTCCTGCGGCACGCCGATCGTGTGCTTGCGGGCGTGGACGGACTCGACCGCGCGATGGCGCGCATGCGCGGCGGCGGCGGCCCCGTGCGCATCGGTGCCAGCGCGACGCCTTCAAGCTATCTTCTGCCCTACCGACTGGCGCCGTTCGTGCGGCAGCATCCTGACGTGCAGATCCGCCTCAGCGTGGAGAACCCCGGCGCCCTGCACGAACTGCTCGACAGCGGGGCGATCGATGTCGCCGTCGCCATGGGCGCGCACGATCTGCCGCCCTGGCAGGGCGACTTCGAGATCGGCACCCTTGGTCTCGACGAGATGCGTGTCGTGCTGCCCGCCGGCGATCCGCGGGCGGGACGGGACTGGAGCATCGCGGAACTGCGCGAGGTGCCGCTCGTGCTGCGCGAGAGCGAGTCCCATACCCGGACTGTTCTGCAGCGCGCCCTTGGTTACGAGCCGCAGCCCGTGATGGAACTGGCGTCCAACGAGGCGGTCAAGCGGGCCGTCGCCGCGGGAGTCGGCGTCGGGGTCCTGTCGGAACTGTCGGTCGCGTGGGAGGTGGACGCGGGACGCCTCAGCTCCGCCACCTGTGCCGACCTCGGGGGGCCTCGCCGCGTCTACTCCTACCGGCGGGTGCTGCAGCGGCGGCTGCCGGCGGAAGAGGCCCTCTGGCAGGCCTTGCACGACGCATCCCGACCCTGAGCCAGGTGTCTGAGATCCGGACAAAACATAGAGGCGGCGGGATGCCTCGCCGCCTCTATCGATACGGCGCCACGTTCAGCGCAGGCCGTGCAGAAACCCGGCCACGATCAGTGCGGCCATCAACACGACGTAGATGCGCAGTCCCCACCAGACGACCGCCACGGGTCCGCGCACCTCGACGCGGTGGTACACGGGCGGCTCCTGCAGGAGAGACTCCTCGCGGACGACGTTCCAGATCGCCTCGTTGTCGTAGGTCAGCGTGCGGGCCATGATCATCCGCTCCTTTTGGTTCAGATCAGTGCGGGAATAGCGAGGGCAGCACGACCGACGTGCCGTAGAGCCCGTTCATGACGACCAGCATGGCGACGATGCCGATGGCCGCGACGTTCTGCAGGCGGGTGTTGACGTGGTGCCCCATCACTTCGCGGTCGTTGACGAGCAACAGAAGGAAGAGCAGCGCGGCCGGCATGAACACCGTCGCCAGCACCTGCACGAGCACGTTGAGGTATCCGAGCGGCGCCCCGGGGATCAGTACCACCGAGGCGGCGAGCGTCACGGCGATCAACCCGGGCAGGTAGAAGGGAAGGGCCTGGCGGACGCCCGCGTTCAGGCTGCGCACCTTGAGGCCGAGCGCCTCGCCGGCGGCCCAGGACGTGCTGGCGGTGATCGCCATGGCCGCGATGAGTCCGGACTCGATCAGGCCCAAGGCGAAGAGCGACTCCGCCCAGCGGCCCACGCGCTGGCCGACCGAGTGCAGGATGAAATGGATGTCGAGGCCGGACGAGCCCGGCGCCGCGTGCAGCACGGTGGCGGAAAGGATCACGAGGGCGATGGCCACGATGCCCATCACGATGCTGCCGATCAGGGTGTCCATCCGCCCGAAGCGCACGTCGCGCGGCGTCAGGCCCTTGTCGACGACCGCGGATTGCTGGAAGAAAAGCATCCAGGGGGCGATCGTGGTGCCTAGGTTGGCCAGGAGAAGCATCAGGAACGGCCCCGAGGCGCCGCCGGGAATGTGCCACGTGAGGAAGCTGCGGGCCACCGCAGGGAAGTCGGGGTGGGCGGCGAGCGCCAGCGGCACGAAGACGACGTTCAGGAGGGCCACCCAGAGGGAGATGCGCTCCCACACGCGGTAGCGACCGATCAGGGTGACCGCCCAGACGGCGGCCAAGCCCAGCAGCACCGAAAGCACGATGGGCACGCGGAAGATGGCGAGACCGGCCGCGATGCCGATGAATTCCGTAACCAGCGTGAGGGCGTTCGCGATCACGAGGTCGATGGCGGAGAAGGTGCCCCAGAAGCGGCCGTAGCGCATGAAGATGAGCTCCGCGTGCCCGCGCCGCGTCACGGCGCCGAGCCGCACCGTCATCTCCTGCACCACGAAGGCGACCGGGATCATCAGGACGAGGAACGGGATGAAGAAGCCGAGACCGTAGCTGGCACCGGTCTGGGCGTAGGTGATGACTCCGCCGGCGTCGTTGTCGGCGATCATGACGAGGATGCCGGGGCCG
>JAJZIE010000338.1 GCA_021810725.1 Bacillota bacterium
GCTGTGGGCCACGTTGACCTCGCGGAAGGGAATACGCCGCTCGGTCAAGAAGCGCTTCGCCGACCGGCAATGCGGTCAGGTCGGGGTCGAATAGAGCACCACAGCCAAGAGTTGCTCCTCCTTGCGGCCAAATGGGCCCGATCGGGCTACGAACGGTAGTATACCCCAAGGAGTATGAGGTGGAAAGATCCCGCGGCGCCGCGCGGGACCCAGGAGGATGACGACGTTGCGAAACCGCCTCTGGCCGCCGGTTCTGCTCTTTGCGGTACTGGCGTTCGTGGTCCTTGCCCTGCCGCACCTGTTGCTGCCCGCCGTGCCGAAGTCCAGCGTCGAACTCATGCGCGTGGGCCTCACGGCCGCATGGGCGATCGTGGCCTTCTCGATCGTGGGATCGGTCAGGACAAGAGGCATGGGTCTCGTTCGCGCGATGCCGGGCGAGCGGCGGACGGTCGTGCACTTCGGCCTTCAGATCCTGGTCGGGGTATTGGTGATCGCCGCATTCGTCGTCGTGGCGGACCTCTGGCAGGTCTCGCTCACGGGCATCGCGCTAGGCGGCGCCGTCACGGGTGTCGTGATCGGGCTTGCGGCGCAGTCCATGCTCGGCAACGTCATCGCCGGCAGCATGCTGCTGAGCCTGCGGCCGATGCGCGTCGGCGAGTGGGTCTCGTTGCGCTCCTGGATGTCCGGCGGCATCGACGCCACGGGACGCGTCGAGGAGATCAACTTCTTCTACACCGTGCTGCGCGAGAATGGCGTGCGCCGTGTGGTGCCGAACAGCGCCGTCGTAATCTCGACCATCGCGGCCGACGAGACGCAGGCGGCCTACACGCAGACGCTCGTCCTGCCCTTCAGCGTCACCCCGGAGACCGTGGCCGAGGCCTTGGCGCCGCTGAGGCGGCGCGAGGTGGTGGAGGTGCGACAGGACGCGTACGTCCTGCGCGTCGAGTGGGAGGGCGACCGCCAAAGCCGCGCGGAGCGCCTCGAAAAGCTGGTGGCGGGTCTTGGGCCGACGCCAGGTGGACCCGAGCAGGCGACGTGATGCCTGTCTGCCCGGCCTCGGGTGCCGACCCCAGATCGAACGGCCGCACGGCTGCGCTGAGGCGCGGGCTTTTGCATCCGGAGGACGCGATGGGAATGGACTGCCTCTCAGATCCGGCCTCCGGCGCCTCGGAAGCTGGTCTCGGAGGTTGTCGCCGTGGGCGACGGAGCCGTGATCGTCGGGTAGGTGGTCGCGACGCCCACGGCCATCACGCTCCACTGGGGGTAGGCCTGCACACCGCTCTGCACCACCCCCGCAAGCGGGCCGGGCGGAGCGTTCAAGGCGACCTCGCCCTTGATGCCGTTGAGTCCCGCGACGCCGCGCGCCGTCACGTCCACCTCGCCGAAGTCGAAGCGGAAGTACGGCGAGGAGGGCCAGCCGAGCCACGCGCTTTGGCTCGCGACATCGGGGAGTCCCGTATAAGGGTTGACGGTCTCGAGCACAAGGGCCGCGTCGGCCGCGTAGCGTCCGGCGCCCAGGGACTTGACCGCCCAGAGCCCGCCGCCCACCACGCGCCACCCGACGCCCGGGGCCAAGGCCGCGAACGCCCGGAATGTGCTGGCGATGAGCTGGTACCTCTTTTGCACGCCACCGAGCGCGGAAGGGTCGACCTGGGCCGCGACAGCGCTCAGCGGCCGGCCTGTGACGGCGGCCACCAGAACGTCCATGACCGACCCGGCCTTCGCGGTGCCTCCGCTCGGCGCGGCGAGCCACTGCCAGCCCCCAGGGCCGGCGCTCGCGTGCAGCGCCCCGGCCTGCAGGATCAGCCGCCTGGCCTCGGCGACATCGAGCGGGCGATGAGGCGTTTCGAGAAGCGATGCGGGCAAGAGGCCGAGCTGCACCGCAACCGGCAGGTAGCCCTGCTGCATGGCCCACGCGGTGGCCACCGGACTGTACGTCTTGATCGCCATGGCCGCGGCGGCGATGGCGCTGACGGGCTCGCCGGGGCCGAACAGGGAGGGACCGACGCCCTGTACGAGACCGTCGATCCGCGCCGTCGCGATGGCTGCGAAGTCCGGGCTGCTGGGCGGCACGTCGCCGAACACGGGCGGCGGGTCCCGCAGCAACGGCACATCCAGCGTGGCGAGCAGCTCGCTGACAAACTGGCCACGCGTCATGGGCCGTAGCGGCAGCCTGGCGGCCGGGGTTCCGGCACTTGCGGGCAGCCCGAACAGCAGGGCGAGGACAACGATCGCCAGAGCGCCGAACCCGCGCAAGAGCGGACGAAGGGCATGTTTCATCGCATTAGACTACCATGCCGGGCCTGCGCCGCGCGAGTGCCGAAGCAGACACCGCGTAGCCACGTCCGCGCCGCACTTGCAGCAACGCGCCACGGTGGTAGTCTCTATGGCAGAGGTCATCGCCTAGGAGGTTAGAACGCCATGCTGCTGCGCTGGATCTTGAAGCTCATCGGCTTCGGCTTCCTGCTCGGAGCCGGCACGCACTGCGGGACGGATCGCGAAGAGGCGAAGGAAAAGGCGAGAGTGTATCGTCGGCGTGCCGCCAAGCGACTCCACCATCTCGCCGATCGGATCGCCGAGGTCGGCGAGGAGAGCGAGCCAGAGCCTGGTGCTTAGGCAGGTCGTTCGTGGATAGCCGACTGGGCCGTACGGCCGCGGTCCTGCGCTTGGCGCTGGGAGC
>JAJZIE010000339.1 GCA_021810725.1 Bacillota bacterium
GGGTCCCTTTCTCACGCCGCGAACCGCGTTCACGGACGTGGAGATCGAGAAGCTGCGCCAGATCGTCGACGGGAACCTTTGGAGCGCGATGCTCTACGCGCACCTGCTGCTGAAGGACATGCGGTCCCAAGGCGGCGGCCGGCTCATCTTCTTCGGCTTCGACGAGGCGGCGGAATTGCCCGCCTGGCCTGGCCGGGCGGTCTACGCGGCAGCCAAGAGCGGCGTGCTGTCGCTCGCGAAATCCCTCGCGGAGGAAGAGGCGCCCCATGGCATCACCGTGAACGCGATCTGCCCCGGCGACATCAGGCGGCCGCTCAAGGAGGGCACGATCGCCCAGGCGCGCGGGATCGACGAGGGCCAAGCGCCGATCGGGCGACCGGGCAGCGGCGAGGACATCGCCAGAGTCGTCGAATTTCTGCTCGCGGACGACTCCGACTTTCTCACGGGCAACATCATCGCCGTCGACGGCGGGCTCGACGTCATCCACAAGGGACGTGGCTGAACCACATCTGGAGGGAACATCGGTGAACGAGGGCATGATCGCGGAGGCTGTGCGCCTGCTGCTGCAAGGGCTCGGCGAAGACCTGCACAGGCCAGGCCTCCAGGATACGCCAAGGCTGGTGGCCGAGGCGTCGCAGGTGATGCTTGCAGGTTACAGGCGCGATCCAAGAGAGGTCATCGAGGTCATCGAGGGACCGGACGAGATCGTGCTCTTGCGCGATTTGCCCTTCTTCTCGGTCTGCGAGCACCATCTGCTGCCGTTCTTCGGCAGCGCGGATGTCGCCTTCCTTCCGGATGGCGGACGCATCGCGGGCTTCGGCTCTCTCGCCGACCTCGTCGACGTCGCCGCGCGTCGCCTGCAGATCCAGGAACGCCTGACCAAGGAGATCGCCGACGCGCTCGAGGCCGTGCTGCGTCCGCGGGGCGTCTATGTCTCGCTCAGGGCGCGCCAGCTCTGCATGCAGATGATCGAGGGACGCAACCTCGGCAGCGAGACGGTGACTTCGGCCGTTCGCGGGGCATTCCTGGACGAGAGCGGGCGCGGACAGCTGCAGGCCCTGCTCGCGGGCAGGGTGCGATGAACGCCTCCGAGGAGCTCTGGCAGCGGGCGCAGACCGTCATCGCGGGTGGAGTCAATTCGCCCGCCCGCAGCTTCCACCCGATGGGCGGCGACGCGCCGGTCTTCGTCAAGGCCGCGCGCGGCGGAAGGTTCGAGGACGTCGACGGGCGCAGCTTCATCGAGTTCCTGGCGGCCTTCGGCCCCAACGTCGTCGGTCATGGGCACCCGCTGGTGCTGGAGCGCGTAGGACGCCAACTCGCCGAGGGCACGCTCTTCGGCGCGCCCTGCCCCGGCGAGGTGGAGTTCGCGGAGCGGCTCTGCGCCTGCATCCCGGAACTCGGCCAGGTCCGGCTCGTCTCCTCGGGCACGGAGGCGGTGATGTCGGCGATCCGCCTGGCCCGCGCGGCGACGGGCCGGGACCTCATCGTCAAGTTCGACGGCAACTACCATGGGCACGCCGATCCTGTCCTGGTCCACACGGGGTCAGGTGCCGCGACGGCGGGTGGCGGACACGATTCGGAGGGTGTGCCGAGCGGTGTGCGCAAGGACGTGCGCAGCCTGCCCTTCAACGACCTTCCAGCGCTCGAGGAGCTCTTTGCGGCGGAGGGCGGCAGGATCGCCGCGGTCCTGATCGAGCCGATCTCCGGCAACATGGGCGTTGTCGGCCCCGTGAGCGGCTACCTAAGGGGTGTCAGCGAAATCGCGCACCGACACGGGGCGCTCGTGATCGACGACGAGGTGATCGTCGGTTTCCGCCTGCGCTACGGCATCATCGGGCCGGAACTCGGCCTCAGGCCCGACCTCGTCTGCCTCGGCAAGGCGATCGGCGGCGGGCTCGCCCTTGGCGCCTACGGCGGCAGCCGCTCGCTCATGTCGCTCGTCGCGCCGCTCGGACCGATGTTCCAGGCCGGCACCCTGGCCGGCAATCCCTTGTCCGTCGCGGCGGGCATCGCGACGCTCGACATCCTTGCGGCACCGGGCGTCTACCCATGGCTCGACGCGATGGGCCGGCGCCTGGCGGAGGGCGTGACGCGGGCAGCGCAAGGGGCGGGTGTGGTCACGTCCCTGACGCGATTCGGCTCGATGTTCACGCTCTTCTTCCGCGGAGTGGCGCCACGCAATTATGCGGAGGCCCAGGACCACGACCGGGAGTCTTTCCGCCGCTTCTTCTGGGCGATGCTCGAGGAAGGCGTCTACCTGGCACCCTCGCCGTACGAGGCATGGTTCGTCACGCTCGGTCATACGGAGGAGGATGTCTCGCAGGGGATCCGGGCCGCAGAGCGGGCCTTCGCGCGCATGAGGCAACTCGCCTGAGGCGGCGCCGGCGACCGCCATCCCGGATGGATCACAGGGAGGTGTTCCCTTGGCAGGCAGAGTGCAGGTGGAGCGGGAGGCCGAGAGGGCGATCGGGCAGGATCTGAGGCCGTACCTCGCGATTCCCAGCGTCGCCGCGCAGCGGCGCGGCATCGCGGAGGCCACCGCCTTCGTGGAGCGTCTCCTGCAGGGGCTCGGGGCGGATGTGAAGGTGTTCTCGGACCACGGCAACCGTTCCGTTAGACCTACTCAAAACTATCCGAAGGTAGCTTTGACGCTAACTTCCTGCTTCATTGGGGCCGGTT
>JAJZIE010000340.1 GCA_021810725.1 Bacillota bacterium
GCCGAACCAGAGCGACACGAAGATGCCCGCCACCGTGAAGATCGACATGCCGAGCGCGGAGTCGAGCAGGCTGCCGTGCAGGGCGTGTTCCATGTACGGCGTGAAGAAGCTCGCGATCGCCTCGAAGCTGAGCCACCAGAGGCCCTGCGCCACGTAGTACTTGAGGAGGGCCGGGCTGCGCAGCGCGGCGGCGCCGCCGCGCTGGGGGCGCCTGACCGTCTCGGGGCGCTCCTTCGCGGCGAACGCCGTCCAAAGGCCGCCCGCGAGCAGGATCGCGGCGCCGAGCACGAAGCCGAGCACGTGGCTGACCATCTCGTACACGAGAGGCACGACGAGGAACGCGATCAGGTTGCCGAGCGTCCAGAGGAGGTTGAGGATGCCCGACGCCTCGCCGTAGTCCCGCTCCGCCACGCGGTCCGGCATCATGGCCTGGTAGGGCGTGGGGCTGAGCTGCTGGAAGAAGTAGAACAGCAAAGTCGCGAAAACGGCGAGCGTCAGGCTCTTCGTCAGGTAAAAGAGCATCAGCATGATGGCCGCGCCCGGAAAGGCGACGAAGAGGTAGGGCCGGCGCCGGCCGAGCCGCGTCGGGGTGCGGTCCGAGAGCCAGCCGGAGAGCGGGTTCAGCACGACGCCGAAGAGCCCCTCCGCGCCGAGCACCGAGCCGATCAGCTGCGTCGAGGGCGTCAGGGCGCCGAGCATCGCCGCGGTGAAAACCTTGTTCATGCCCCAGCCGACGTTGCGTCCGAGACCGGCGAGTCCGAGCACCCAAACCGAGCGGCGCTCGCGCTTGTCCAAATGTCAGCCCTCCTGTGATCCGCTCCGTCGCCTCAGCTGCGCCCCTTGCCCATGTGCTCGAGCAAGAGGTCCACGCGGTTGCTCGCGATGCCGTCGACGCCGATCCTTTGGCAATACTCGAATTCCTCCACGCTGTCCGCCGTCCAGATGGAGAGATGGAGGCCGTGGGCATGGGCCGCTTCCACCTCTTCGCGGCTCACCGTCTCGAGCGCCGGCAGGAGGATCTGCGCCCCAGCCTTCTCGGCGAGGAGCCACGGCTCGATCGGCGCGCCGGCGTAGAGCACGCCCGCCGTGAGTCCGGGCACCGCCTGCGTCAAGGCCAGGATCAGGGCGTGGCCGAACGAGATCGGCCAGAGCCGCTCGCGCAGTTCGGGGCGGGAGCGGTAGAGCGCGATCAGGCCCGGCACCGCCTCGGGCGTCTTCACTTCCACGACAACCGGCAGCTTGACCGCCTCGAGCACCTCCTCGAGGGTCGGGACCCGCTCGCCTTCGCCGGCGTCCAGGGCCTTGATCTCCTGCAAGCTCCTCTCGCGCACGGGGCCCGTGCCGTTCGTCGTGCGGTCGAGGGTGGCGTCGTGGATGACCACGAGGGCACCATCCCGGCTCCGGTGCACGTCACATTCCACAAGGTCGACGCCAAGTTCCTCGGCAGCGCTAAACGATCTCAGGGTGTTCTCCGGATGACGTCCAGAAAATCCGCGGTGCGCGATCAGCCACATGAACGTTGCCACCTCGCCGCTCATTTCGCCTCGCGTCGGCTTGTTCCTGGCGGCGCGGCGGTGCTTTGTCCCCGTGCGGTACAATGAGAGTCGAAAAAAGACGCCAGAGGGAGCCTTGGCATGATGAAGAGCCCGCGGGGTCGGATCGCGCCATGCACTGGCGAGCCGGGCGGCGCCTCGTGATCCCGCAACTCGATCCCAAGCTGCTGCGCCAGGTGCTGCTCGAGCTGCCGGACCGGCGCTGGGCCGCGCTCCTCACCGAGCGCTTCGGACTCGACGCGCCGCCGGAGCAGGCGTCCGAGTTGCGCCTGCGCTATTACCCGGACCTGGACGAGCTCGCTTTCCGCAGACGGCTGAAGGCGGTCGAGGCCGAAGTCCTCCGGCGCATGGCACAGTTGATGAGCCGACCCGAATGAATGGGCACAGGGCCGCATCCAAGCCGGATGCGGCCCTGTCTGCGCCTGCGCAGTTCTTTCAGGCGGCCTGCCGGAAGCGGCGCATCGGATCGACGCGGCGCAGCAAGGTCGAGTTCGTGGTGACGGATACGGAGCTGAGCGCCATGGCCGCGCCCGCGATGACCGGGCTCAGGAGGCCGAAGGCCGCGAGCGGTACGCCGATCGAGTTGTAGACGAGGGCCCAGAAGAGGTTCTGGCGGATCTTGGCGAGCGTCGTCCGGCTGAGGTCGATCGCCGCCACGACGCCGCGCAGGTCGCCCGACATCAGCGTGACGTCGGCCGCCTCGATGGCGACGTCGGTGCCGGTGCCGATCGCCATGCCGATGTCGGCGGTGGCCAGGGCCGGCGCATCGTTGATGCCGTCGCCCACCATCGCCGTAACGAGCTTCAGCTCCTGCAGCCGCCGCACTTCGTCGGCCTTGCGGGCCGGCAGCACCTCGGCGCGCACATCCTCGGGCCCGATGCCAACCTGCCGGGCGATGGCCTCGGCGGTGCGCCGGTTGTCGCCCGTGATCATGAGCACGCGGATGCCCATGTCCCTGAGGGCCGCGATCGCCTCGCGGCTGCCCTCCTTGACGGTGTCGGCCACCGCGATCGCGGCCAGGAGACGCTCCTCGTCGGCCAGCAGCATCGCCGTCTTGCCATCCGCCTCGAGCTTTTCGATGCGCTCGTCCGCGAGGCCGAGGTCGATGCCC
>JAJZIE010000341.1 GCA_021810725.1 Bacillota bacterium
GGTCGGCAAAGGCGGAGGCCGCCCCCGGCAGCCTTGACTGCCTCGGGACGGCCTCGCCCGCTACCGGTCCTCGGTTCAGTGGCGACGGGTGTGCGCCGGTTCTAGGTCTGGCGCGGCGTATTGCACGCCGGTGCGCTCTCCCGGGTAGCTGTACTCGTTGCGGCCCGCGGCCTGGTACCCGTAGCCCGCGCCGGCGGCCGTCCGGCCGAAGCCGGACTGCGTCTGCGCATATCCACGGTTAGCGTAGGTCTCGGGGTTCCTGCCCGTGGCACCGGTATAGGTCGTGCCGCGGTTGGCGGACGCGTACGTCGCGCCGTACTGCGAGACCCCCTGATGCGTGGGCGGCAGGTGCGTCGAGCGCAGCCATTCCTCCGGGGATTCGTGGGGTTTGAGGCTGGGGTACCAGCCGTGCTGCTCCGCGATCTTGTAGAGCTCGTAGGCCTGCTCAAGGTGCTGGCGTGCGATGTCTGCCAGGGTCCGGCGCAGTTGGGGCTGCGAAGCCTCCGTGGCCACTTCCATGAACTTCGTCGCCGCAGTCTTGCAGTCGACGAGGCAGTCCAGGACCATGGTGCGGTCTTCGATGCGGCCGGTCGGTTCCGGGCGAACCGTCTGCCGGCTCGGCTTGTGGCCGCTTTCCCCACGGAAGTGCGAACCGTACTGCGTCATACCTGTCTCATGCGTGCCAGTCTCGTGGGCGTAGCCGATGAGCTCCTGGTAGGTCCTTTCCGCATTGCGCTGATGCGCGTGGAACACGGTCTCAAGCTCGTGATCCCTCGTCTCCTCGGCGTAGAACGCGAGCTTGTCGACGGCGTTCGACGTTGTGAGCAGGACCTCGTGCAGACCCATCGCCTCGGACACGGTCAGCTGGTGCGAACCGACCAACGGGCAGCCCCCTCCCTCGGATCACCCGCCGTCTCCGACGGGCAAGCCTAGGTTCTGCCGCCCTTCGCCCGTTATGTTGGTACATGCTGCGCCGAGTTCGAAGCGTCTGCCAACGCCGCCTCGGGCGCGCGTTGCGCCTGGCGGCCGGGGCCGCGGCGCCTGGAGCTAATAGAGGGCGCGCAGCGCCGATATGAGGTTCGCGACGTCTGGCCAGCCGATGCCGGTGCGCGAGTCGTAGGTCGTGTTGTTCGGATTGTGCAGGGCGCCTGGCCCATAGCGCGATCCGGCGACGTTGTAGAGGGCTTGCGACGCCGAAGGCACATAGGGCACGGCGGCGCGGCAGAGTGCCCAGATCGCCGCCCAGGCCGGCGCGCCCAGACTCGTGCCGCCCTGCTGCCACCAACCGCCCATGTAGACGGCGACGCCCGTGGCGGGATTGCCCACGAACGCGACATCGGGCACCTGACGCTGCGCTTTGCCGGTCACGCGCTGCTGCCAGTAGGGAGCGGGGAACGACGTCGGTCCGAAGGTGGAGGTCTCGGGCGGCTGGTTCCAGTAGGTCTGGAAGAACGAGGCCTGGTTGCGCTCGATCAGGGTCGTGCCGCCGACCGCCACGGCGCTCGGGTCTTCGCTCGGCCAGATGAGCGGCGGCGGTCCGGACTGCCCGAGGTTGTCCCCACCCGCGGCGAAGAGCGAGAAGCCCTCCGCCTGGAGCGCGGCCAGTTCCTGGCTTGCGCCCTGGAACGAACCCTGATTCGCGAAGACTCCCCAGGAGACCGATGCGATGTCCGCGCCGTTGCGCGCCTGACCCGAAAGAGCCGCGACAAGATCCGCGGGGAAGTCCTGGGCGGAACCGCTGGCGCTGTCCTCGACGACGATCAGCTGGCTGAGTGGGGCCAAGGCGTGCGCCCACTCGATGTCCATCGTCGCCTCGAGGCCGGGCGCCAGGTTCTGGCCCGAAAGGCTCTCCACGCGGATGCTTGGCGCCGGCAGGCCGAAGGCGTTGTCGAAGGTGGCGATGTCCTGGTAGGAGAAGCCCTGGCGCACATAAAGCACGATGGCCTGGCCCTGGCCGAAGTCCCCGCCGACCCAGGTGTTGTAGATGTCGTAGGCGCGCGCGATCTTCTGCGGTGTGAAGACGAAGGACGGGACGGTGAGCCCCGCCGGCGGCAGGCCACGCACGTGCACGTCGGCGAACGCGGTGGTGCGCTGCCCGGTGCGGCCGTCCGTGACCGTCACGCCGAGACGGTACGTGCCGCGCGCCGCGTTGGCGCCGAACGGGATCTGCTCCTGCCTCGCGCTGTTGCCGCCCATCAACGGCACGAGGTTCCCTTCCGGGTTGTGCATCGTCCAGGTGAAGCCGAGCGGATCGCTGGCGGGCACGCCGCCGACGATCGCCGCGACGCTGAGAACGCTGCCCGGCTGCAGCGTCGAGACCGCAAGGGAGATGCGCGCGTAAAGCCCTGCGGGTGTCGGCGCCTTGTGGGGCGGCCAGGTCTCCTTGAGTCCGAGCGCGGTCGCAAGCAGCGACGTAGGCATGTACATCGTGCGATCGGCATAGAGTGCATCAGGCAACCGCTCGCTGCCGATCTGCAGCGAGCGGCCGGCCGGCGTCCACTCCTTGCGGCGCGCGACGAGCCGCACGTGACGGATTTGCACCCGGAAGGCCCCGTGGAACGAGCCGGTCCGGGCCATGGCCGCCATCAGGGCGCGTGGCGGCGTGCCGCCTAGGACGACCATCTGGCTCTTCCGCACCCAGCGGATCGAGAGGTGCGCGAGC
>JAJZIE010000030.1 GCA_021810725.1 Bacillota bacterium
CAGCAAGTATGATGGCGACCAGCACGACGATGCCACCGCCGAACCAGAGCAGATCCCAAGGCGAGGTCGCCGTGAACCCGCCGCCGGGGAACAGGACGACGCCAGCGGTGGCGGGGAGACCCGTGAACACCCGGCCGCCCAGGGAATCGAGCAGAGCGGTCGTCCCCGGATGCGTGAACGTGGGCGCCACGAGGCCGAGGTTCCGAATGCCACGCGGCGCGACTGCCGCGACCCAGGGCACGATCCAGGTGGTGCCGACTCCGGCCACCCATGCTACAGCCGCGCCAAGAGCTAGGCCGAGCGTTTCCCCCTTGCGGGGAGGAGCCAGAGCCACCGTGCGTCGTGGCCCGAGGAAGATGGCCGCAAACCAGCGCAGGATCGCGGTCGCGCCGCCCGCGGTGACGAGGGCCACGACCACGGCCACCGCCAGGAGCGCCGGTCTCAGGCTACTCGCGGCGCCCATGAAGACGCTCTCGGCCGCCATCCATTCCGCGAGGTAGCCGCCCGTCGGCGGGATCGCCATGAGGGCGAGGGCCGCGAGCAGGGTCAATCCCCCGGCCAGAGGTGTGGCGCGCAGGAGCCCCCCGAGGCGGTTCATCTCCCTGGTGCCCGTCGCCCGCTCGATCCAACCCGATGCCAGGAAGGCCGCGAACTTGGCGCCCATGTGCATCAGCAACAGCGTGTAGGTGCCACTCAGGGCAAGGTTCGCGGCAGCGCCCAGCCCTGAGCTCCTGAGCACGTAGGAGAGCCCGAGGCTCGTAAAGGCGAGCCCGATCCATTCCACGGTCGAGTACGCCAGCACCCGCTTGTGATCGTTGTCCACGATGGCGTGGATGACACCGAGCACGGCGCCGCCGAGACCGAGCACCACCATGGTCCAGGCGATCGGCGTCGTGGGCGGCGCCCAGCTCAGCCAGCGCATGAGGCCCACCATCGCGACCGTCGTGGTGACGCCCGAAAGCGCGGCGGCCGCCGCTCCCGGCGCCTCCGGCTCGGCCAGCGGCAGCCAGATCTGGAACGGGAAGAGGCCGGCCTTCGAACCGAGCCCCAGGATGCCTAGCACCGCGATGAACGCGCTGACGCCCGGCAGGTGGGACCACCGTCCGGTGGTCAGAAGGATGGCCCCGAGGAGCAGGGCCACGGCACCCGCCTCGCTCATGACGAGCATCGCCCACCCGGAGGTTGCCGCCCGGCGGCTGGTGGCCTGCGCCACCACCATGCCGTAGACCGCAAGAGCGAGCACGCCCCAGGCCATCACCATCCCGAGAGGCGACGCCGCCTGCAGGAACGCCGACACCGCGACGCCGAGCCACGCGAGTGAGAGCCACTGGCCCCTGCCGAACTCCTTCGCCCAGAACACCGTTCCGGTCACGAGCAGGAGCGCCTCCGCGATGGCGCCCCACCAGCCGGCCCAGGGCGTGACGGCATACGACAGGGCTCCGGCCACCGTTGGCAGCGTGAGGGCAGTGCTGCCCACGCCGAGGAGCCCCAGGACCAGCTCGACGAGAAGCGACGCGATCGCGCCAAACGCCAGGAGCGCCACGCCCGTACGCCGACCGCTCAGGGCGCCGAGGCTCGCCGCCGCCGCGAGGGCGAGCGCCAGCAGGAAGAGCCCAGTCACGACGCCTCACCCCTCGGCTGCGCAGCGCGTCCGACCAAGGCGAGCAGCCCGTCGAGCAGATCGTCCGGCGAAGGGGGACAGCCGGGAATCCACCGGTCGACCGGCACGATGTCCTGGAGATTGCCGACCACCCCTGGTGCGCCGCGGAACACGCAGCCGTCGATCGCGCAGGCACCTGCGGCGACCACGAGCCTCGGGTCCGGCATCGCCTCGTAGGTGGCGCGGATCAACGGCACCATCGCGTCCGTGACGACGCCGGTGATGAGAAGAAGGTCGGCGTGGCGCGGCGACGGCGTGAACGAGAAGCCGAAGCGCGAGAGATCGTAGACGGGGCTGCCCAAGAGGCTGAGCTCGGACTCGCAGCCGTTGCAGGATCCGGCGTCGAGATGGCGGATGGCGAGCGAGCGGGCGAAGAGCCGCGCGGTCGGTGACGCCGCCTTGCCTCGCGACGCCACCTTGCGGCGCAGTACGGCGGGACCCTTGGCCAGGTTCACGAGCCAGCGCGGGTAGAACATGGACGAGTCCCTCCTATAGGTCGAGCGACGCGACGGACAGGTTGAACGACGCGTCGATGATCGGAAAATCCTGAAGGATATTGTGGTTCGGAACCGCGAGCGGCACCGCCACCCAGTTGATGCTCGAGGCGGTCCGGATGCGGCACGACTGGACCTTGCCGCTCCGCAGCTCCACCCTGTAGAACAGACGGCCGCGCGGGGACTCGACGAGGCCATGTCCGATCCCGTCCCGGCTCGGCAGAGGCATGGACAAGCCCTCGCAGCCCGCCCAGCCCGCGCGCCTCAGCATCGCGATCGACTGCAGCACCTCTTCGCAGCGCACATAGTAGCGTCCGAACGCGTCTCCCGCGGCGTAACCAGGGATGTGACGCCGGTGGCAGAGCTCAGGGTACGCGGCGTAGGGACGATCCCAGCGCACGTCCTCGCGTACGCCTGCCGAGCGGCCGACCACGCCGACCAGATCGAGCGGGGCGGCCGGGATGCGGCCCGCTCCATGCAAACGGTCCAGGAAGGAGTTCGTGCGGTCGAGCGCGCGACGCACCGCGAGGAACTGGCCTTCGATGTCCTCGAGCACGGCCGGCAGCTCGCCGCGGACGTCGGCGAGGCCATGGCGCCAGCCTCCCGGCGCGATCGCGCCGCGCAGGTAGCGATGACCCGTCCAGCGCGCAGCGAGGCGCAAAACGGTCTCACGCAGGCGGTAGAGGTCGGCTGCGGCCACGACGGTGCCGGTCGAGGCGGCAAGCGCCGCAAGGTCCCCGAGGTGGCTGTGGAGACGCTCGAGTTCTGCCAAGGCACTCCTGAGGACCGACGTGCCGCCGTCCGCCTCCACGCCGAGGGCGTCCTCCACCGCCAGGCTGAACGCAAGCGCATGCGCGACGGTGGACGTGCCGGTGACCCGTTCGGCCACCTCGAGGGCCGAAGGCACCTCAAGGCCACGCATGCGGGCTGCGACGCCGCGGCGCTTGTAGCCGCGGCGCAGCGTCAGTCCGTGGATCTCGTCGCCCAGAGCATTGAGCTCGTAGCGCAGCGCCTCCGCGACATCGGCGCGCACCGGTCCGAGCGGCACGACGTGCATGCCGTCGCCGACGACTTCCGGATCGGCGACCGCCTCCGCGAACGTTCCGGGAAGGAAGTCCTGCTCCTCGGCGAAGCGCAGGCTCGGGAATCCCTGTCGGCTGGGCCTGGGGTGCGGCCCCGCTCCAAGGTCGACCTCGGTGATCGCCCCGGCAACCTTCTCCCAAACGGCGACACGCACGGCGTCCTCCGCCGGAAAGACGTCCAGGACCTTGTTGCCCCCCTGAGCGGCCTGCTCGCAGGCAGCGATCAGTGAGACGTCCGCGACTTCTTGCGTCTTCCGCATGTCTCCACTCCCCCTTAGCGCGGCAGCGGCCAGTGCAGCATCCATGGAACCGCGAAGCCGGACAGGACGAGTAGAACGGAGAGCACCATAGTCGGCGCGGCTTCGAGCGCCCCCTCGCGTGGGACGGGTACGCCTTGCATGGGACGGTACCAGAGGCGCGGCGCCCTGTACGCGATGGCGACGAAGCCGAGCGCGAGCAGGATCAGCATGGCGATCGCCGGCAGGACCGTGCCCGGGTGCCCGAGGCCCCCTACCGCGACGAGCCACTCGCTGAAGAACGGCCCGAGCGGTGGAACACCCGCCAGTGCCGCGAGTCCCAGGAGGAGGCCGCCGCTACTCCAGGGCATGCCTTCGTGGACCCTGCCGATTTTGTCGCCATCCACGCTGCCGTATCTGGTCTGGATCTGGCCACTGACGAAGAAGCATTGGCTCTTTGCGAGACCGTGGGTGATCACGTGCAGCAGGGCGCCGATCAGCCCGATGCCGCCAAAGCCCATGCCCAGCGCGATGACACCCATGTGCTCGACGGAGGAGTAGGCGAGAAAGCGCTTGAGGTTGCGCTGCCCCGCCATCGCTCCCACGCCCACGACGAGGGAGAGAAGTCCGAGGGCGATCAGGAGGTCGGTCGGCCAAGCGGCGCCGTGCAAGAGCCCTTGGGCCGTCTGCAGCCCGTCGTGCAGAACCCAGAGGATGCCGGCGAGTTCCACGCCGGAGAGCAGAGCCGAGACTGGTGCCGGTGCCTGGGCGTGCGCGTCGGGAAGCCAGGTGTGCAACGGCACGAGTCCGGCCTTGGCGCCGAACCCGACCACCAGCATGACGGCGCCTGCCGCGACGGCAGGTGCCGAGCCACCGCCGATCAGGATGACGCCGGCGAGCGCGATCAGCCCGCCCATGCCGGCCAACATCAGATACTTCCATGCGGCCTCGAAGGGATGGACGCCGCTTTTCAGCCCGATGAGGGCCACGGAACTGAGCGTCGTCGCCTCGACCGCGACCCAGAGGGCGAGCAGGGACCAGTGCTCGCCCAGCGCGAAGAGGCTCGCCAGGAAGACGCCCAGCAGGATGAAGTAGGCGGCCTGCAGCCCGGCGGACCAAGCCTCCTCCACCCCACCCTCCAGGTAGGCAGGGGAACTCCACAGCGCGACGGCCCCGAGCACGGCGACGAGCGCCTGATAGACCTCGCTCCAGTTGCCGCTCAGGTAGGCCGCCCATACGAAGGCGACGGCAAGGATGGCGAGCAAGGCGGCGCCGCTGCGGCTGCGGGCGAACGGCCGCCAGGCGCTGAGCAGCCCGAGCAGCAGGGCGACCGCCATGGCGATGAGTCCGAGCTGATGGACATGGGATGTGATGATGGCCGTTTACCCCCTCAGGTCCGTCAGGTGGTCCGCCGTCGGCGACACGTCGAATTCCTCGTGACCGCGGCGCTGGAGCCACGCAAGAAGGGCCCCGAGCATCAGGACCTCCACGGCCGCCAGGACCTCAGGCAAGCCAGGCAGGGTGGGATACCCCAGCGTCAGGAGGCTGACGCCAAGCTCCGCGCCAACCAGAAGCAGCGCCTGCAGCCAGATCTCCCGGCGCATTATGGCAAGCCAGAGCGCCGTGCCGAGCACGCCGACGGCCAGTCCCGATGGGCCGAGGGTCCACCAGGACAGGCTGAGCACCAGGACCGCGCCGAGCACGAGCGACGGGGTGCCGCGCGTCGCCACGCCATACTCCTGGCGCGGCAGCCGGCGGGCGAGCAGGGCCGGAACCGCGAAGACCTTCACGATCAGCCAGAGTGCCGCGAGCAGAAGCCACGCGGGATCGGAGCCCCCGACGTAGACCGCGGCGGCGACGGCGGCGAGCGCGGCGACGCGCAGCCACCCGAGCGCGCTGTGGCTCCGGCGGGCGATGGCAAGAAGGACGATGCAGAGCCAGGCGACCAGGCTCAGAACCATGAGGCTGCTGCTGGGCACGGAATGTCCTCCTCAGGAGATGGCGATGGCGAGTGCGGCAAGAGCCGCGATGGCGACCGAAACCGTGAGGTATTCCGCGATGCGAAGCAGGCGAAGCTTGGCGAACGACCACTCCACCAGCACCACGAGGAGCCCGAGCACCGTCAGCTTGGCGGCGGTGGCCAGAATCGCGAGTCCCAGCGCCGCCGGCGCCAGCGATGGGGCGAGGCCCCAGGGCGTCGCGAGCACATTGACCAGAATGATGCCGAGCACCGCGAACTTCATCCAGCCGCCCCACTCGAACAGCGCCAGATCCGGGCCGCTTGCCTCGAAGGTGCGGTTCGGGTCGATGAGCGACAGTTCCTGACTGGAATCGGGATTGTCGACAGGTAGCCGGCCCGCCTCCGCGAGGATCAGGAGGATCCATGCGACCAGCAGGAGGGCATGGCTCGGCGTGAAGAGCGCCGGACCACCGAAGGCCTGGTTGACGGCGTACGGGATCGTCGCGCGACCGACGGCCGCCGCCGTGAAGAGCGCCGTGAGCGTCAAAGGCTCCGCCAAGGTGCCGATGAAGCGCACGCGGCTGACGGCGATGCCGGTGAACGGACTGCCCGTATCCGCCGCGGCCAACAGCAGCAGGAGCCCGCCCGCGCCCAGGATCATGCCGCCGCCCAGCATGTCCGCCATGAAGGCGAGCGGCAGCGGGAACGTGGTGAGCACGGGAATGAGCAGAGCGACGATCAGCGGGGCGGAGAAGTATACCGTAGGCGCGATCGAGCGGATGGCTGTCGTCTCGGTGTTCCAGATCGGTTCTTTGTGCAACCATTTGTAAAGGTTTCGGTAAGGCTGCAATATCGGCGGTCCCACGCGGCGCATTCCCCGAGCCTTGGCCCTATCCATGATTCCCTTGAGCAGAGGTGCGAACAAAAGCACAAACAAGACCTGGAGGATCTGCGCGATGATCTGTACGACGATGCCCCCTTAAACATGGGCATAAAAATACCCCTGTCATGATGACAGGAGTCATTAGCCCCGATCGGCGGTTTGGGTGTGTCCCAGGCGGATCTCCATCGCCTGCGGGTATGATACGGGATAACAAAGTGCGGTGTCAACGAAGTTCCCGCAGAACGTGGCGCTCTAGGGGTCGCCGAAGACCTCCCGGTAGAGGTCGAGGCCATAACTGGTCGGCAAGGGGCCCGCGACCGCCAGACGGAAGCTGCGCCGGCCGTCCGGCTCCCGTCCGGCGCGCATGAAGAGCGTGCGCCCAGAACCCTCGCGAAAAAGTCCTTCCGCGAGGTCGTAGAAGTGGGTTACGAAGAGCACCCGCACGCCGGCCTCGGTGAACGCCCGGATGACCTGGCGCCCGATCTCGGAGCCCTCGCGCTCGTTCGTCGAGGAGAAGGACTCGTTGCAGAGCAGCATGGCGCCGGGCCGTGCCAGATCGGTCACGCGGCTCATACGGCGAAGTTCCTCGTCAAGCCTGCCGCTCTCCATCGCCGCATCCTCGGGCCGCGGAAAGTGGGTCAGGACAAGCATCGCCACGCCTGCAGAGAACGCCTGCGCGCCCACGAAAAGGCCGCACTGCATCATCAACTGAGCGACGCCCACGCTGCGCAGGAACGTCGACTTGCCGCCCTGGTTCGCCCCGGTGACGAGCACCAGCTCCTTGCCGTCGGCCTGGAGGTCGTTGCCGACCGCGCGACCGTCCAGCACAAGGGAGAGGCAGACGTCGTAGAGCCCCTCGGCGGACAGGCGAAGATCGCCCGCCGGCAGGGCCACGGGAAACGCCGTGGGCTCGTCCTTGGCGTCGAGCTCGGCACGCAGGTTCAAGGCCCCCACGTAGAACCCGAGTTCCGCCCGCAGCAGCGTGAAGAAGCTGAGCACATGTTCCGCCGACTGCGCCACGGCGTTCGCCACGAGGTTCAGACCCCTGCCGCGCAGTTCCTGCAGGGCCTGGTGCCCCGCCTCGTCCCGATCCGCGATCTCGAAGCTGTACATCCGCGGGCCCCTGCCGAGCAGCCTCGCAAGACGGGGAGCCGCTGCGCGGCGCGGCTCGTGCAGGACATAGTCCCGCCCCTTGCCGCCCAAGCCCAGGCGCGCACTCAGGACGACGCCGCGGTCGAGGCGCAACTCCTGCAGGCGCCCTTCCACGGAGCGGATGTAATCTTCGTCGAGCTCCGCGGCCACGCTCGCGCGAAAGGCGCTGAACCCTTTGGAGCGGAATCCGCCCCCGCTCGCCTCCGCGAGTGACCTCAACCGTCTCAGCATCCCGACCAGCATGCTCAGCAGCTCGACCGACCGGGCGAGAATCAGTTCGGGGGATCGCGCGAAGAAGTACAGGCCATGGATCTTGCGCTGCTGTTCGATCGCCTCTGTTGCCACCCCGTAGAGCGCAAGGACTGTCTCACGGTGCTCGAGGCAGTCTTGCAGGACCTCCTGGCGGTAGGCGATTTCCCTGGGGTCCTGAAGGCTGCGGAGTACGGCCTGCTCCGCGATCCCGCGCAGGAACGCGTCGCCCGCGGCCATCGCATCGAACAGGAGGCCAAGACCGAGGTCCTGGATGAGGTCCGCCGCCTCGGGAGGGAGTTCCACTCGCGGATCGAAGTCGCGGTCCGGGTGCATCAGGAGTGGCCTCATCGCTCGAGCCTCCGCTTCAGCATCTCGTAGGTGACCCCGCGCTTGCGCGCGACCGCCATGGCGTACGCGAGTCCGTCGGCGGGACGCCTGAGGATCTCGTACGTCCGCACGGTGGGGTCGTCGGGGTCCACGGTGCCGACCATGCTCACGGTGGCCTCGCCGAGCGTCGAAAGTTCGTCGACGAACGTGACGTAGACGCAGAGCATGTCCTTGCGGATCACGTGTTCGAGCGCCGCCTTGCCGAGAAGGCGAGCATCCTCCAAGGTGGTCGAGGCGAACGTCTCGTTCAGGATCAGGATGCTCCGATCGGTCGCGGCATCAAGGATGGCCTTCAGGCGCAGGAGTTCGTCCTGCAGGCGGCCACGCTGGTCCTCCACCTGCTCCGAGCGGGCAAAGATGGTGTAGATCTCGTCGCAGAGGAGGAGGTGCGCCCTGCGGCCCGGCACTGGCAGGCCCAGCCGCCCGAGGTGGTGCAACTGGCCGAAGGTGCGGGCGAACGTCGTCTTTCCACCCTGGTTCGGGCCGGAGATGACAAGGATGCGTTCGTCGCCCTCCAGGCGAACATCGTTGGGCACCACCTTGCCGCCCGTCTTCGCGAGGCTCTGCGCGAGCGCCAGGTCGTAGCTCCCTTCGGCCAGTACCCCCTTGCCGTCCAAGCGCATGTCCGGTAGGCAAAAGGCAAGTCCGGCGCCCTCCAGTCGCCGGATGAACGCCATATACGCGAGGTAGAACTGCACTTCGCGGTCGAAGCGGACGAGAGTGCCGTCGACGAAATCCTGCCGGCCGACCGCAAACGCCTCCAGCGATGCGAAGAGATCGGGCTGGAGTTTCGCCACCCGTTCGAGCACCTCGGCCTCGACATGGTTCATCTCCGGGTAGCTTGGGAAGGTGACGCCATAGTCCTTGACGTCGCCCTGCCGGAACCTTGCGAATGCCTCCTCGATCTCACGGCTGTAGTCGGGCTCGGGTTCGTAGGCACGGACGCTGACGCGGCTGCCCCGGATCTGCACCTGGTACGCGACGTCCCGCAGACTGTCCCTCAGATCGTGACTCCGTGCATCGAGCTGCGAGAACTGCTCGGAAGCTGCGTACGCCCGCAGGTACGAACCGAATGCGACCATCCCCCGCGAGCGAGGCGACGCCGCCGGGATTGCCCGGGCGAGGGCCCGCACAGCCTGGCAGTAGTCCACGACGGCATCTAGGAACCAGATCGCCTTCTGATAGCGGTTATGGAGTTTGCCCGCAAGGGCGATCTCTTCCCGCACCCTCCGCATCGCGGCCGCAAACGTCTCGACATGGCCACGCAATCCTGCCCCTTGGAGATCGCGAAGCAGTTCATGCCGGTAAACCACCTCGTCTTCCGTCCGCAGGGGCAGGCGATAGAACGCCGCGAGGTCGTACGGCTCGTGGCCCTCGACGACTGCGGCGATGATCTCGTTCAGGTGCAGGTCTTCAAGATAGTCTGCCGCAGCCTCCGACGGCCTGCCATCGAAAGCCGCCCCGGGGAACAGGATGCTCTCGAAGCCCACCCCGCCCACCTCCACCTCGAAGTCCGACTAAGACGCGCCGCCCGGGGCGTCGTCCGCCAGCAAACACATGGCTGACGCTCCTCGCGCACATCAAGGCAGTCTGCGCGGCCAGGAGTCGTCAGCCGAGTTCGGCGGTTTCCCCGCATCCACGGTTTGCGAGGTGGTAGATCTCCATTACCTTGGCTACCTTATACGATCCTTGCGGAACGCCCGTCAACCTGACCGCCTGGGGCGGCCACCACGAGATGGCCGATCTTTGGCCGCCGAAGCGCAGGGGGGAGCCCGCAGGCAGCAGAGTCGCAGGGAAGCGATGAGTCAGGAGCCGAGGCGACGTCCGGGCGGCGCCGTCGGCGTCTGCGCCGTCACTCCTCGCCCGAGAAACGTTCCCAGGCCGATTGCCGGGTCATGCCGAGGGCGGCGCCGATCCGGGTCCACGTAACGCCTTGGGCGCGTCCCTTGCGCACGAGCTCCGTGAGGGCAGCTTCAGCTTGCGCGCCAACTGCGGCGAGTCTTGGCAGCTGGGCGAGCAGCTCCTCATCGCTCAACTGGCGCTCCCAGGGGACTTGGCCGGATGCCTGGCTACCTCCACCAGCGACGATCTCCGAACAGGCCCGGACACACTCCTCACAGATGTACACGCCGGGTCCGCGCACCAGCGTCGCGACCTCGTTCGCGGGCCTGAGACAGAAGGAACAGGTTGCCTCCTCACGCTGGCTCGGTACCGATTTCATAGCGCACCCCACTCCCGCATACCCGTCAGGTATTACCTTACATCCGTAAGGCGCCTCCTGACAAGAGCCGTTCGGCGGTACTCCGAGATGGCGCCAGCCAGCGGGCCAGGCGTGCGAAAGCTTGGAACCCGCCCCTTCGTTGCACCCACCGGAACAAAAGTTGACGCAGGCTTCTGGGGGCCCCTAGAATGCGATTGGAAGATGCGCTGGCGTCTTGCGGCCGTCTTCTGAAGTGATGGAGTCCACTTACGCCCTTGCGGCTGATGACTCCTGGCATGCGGATGCTGACCATCCGCTCCAGGATCGTGCCGCGGAGCGGAAGTGGGTTTTTCGTTTGCTCGGCGGAGCGAACACATCCGCAAGATGGAGGTGTGTCCGTATGGCCCAGACTCCGCAAGCAACAACCCCCGAGAGTCGATGGCTCTCTCCGAACGTCCTCGGCTTCGGACTCGCATCTTTGTTCAGCGACCTCGGACATGAACTCGTGACGTCGCTCCTGCCGGGCTTCCTGCTCTCGATCGGTGCGCCAGCGTACGCTCTGGGCGTCCTGGAAGCCGTCTCGAACGCCCTGCAGAGTGGTGCCAAGGTTTGGGGCGGCCGTACCGCTGCGCGCACCCGCCACATGCTGCCCTGGCTCTACTTCGGTTACCTCGCCACGGGTCTCAAGGCACTCATCGCGCTGGCCGCCAGTTGGCCGGCCGTCGTGCTGATCCGCACGGTGGGCTGGCTCGGTCGCGGGATGCGCGGTCCGATGCGGGACTACACGATCTCGCGCTCCGTGGCTCCCTCCGCCTACGGCCGGGCGTTCGGTTTCCGGGAGGCGCTCGACACCATCGGCGCGCTGCTCGGTCCGCTGCTCGCGTTCCTGCTGCTACCTCGCCTGGGCTACCGTCCGCTGATCGCGTGGACGGGCGTTCCCGCGGCGCTCGCCCTACTGATGATCGTCGTGCTGGTTCGTGCCGTGCCGCCGGTGGTCAAGGCAAGGGAGAACTCCACCGACGATCGGGCAGTCCGCGGCGCCTTCCTGCGCCACGTGCGCTCGTTCGGACTCTTTTCGCTCAGTTACGTCGCACCTACGTTCTTCATCCTGCTGGCCCTGAGGACCCTGGGGCATCCGACGGCCCTGACGACTGGCGCGCTCGCGGTCGGGCTGTATGCCCTCCACAACTTCGTCTACGCGCTCGCCGCCTACCCAGCCGGCATGCTTGGGGACCGCATCGGCCCCGTACGAGCCCTCCGCTTCGGCTACGCCGCCTGGGGAGCCGCCCTCATCGCCTTTGCCCTGGCCGCCGAGCTGCCGTTCCTGCTGCCTCTCTGCTTCATCCTGTCCGGCCTCGGCACCGCCGGCGTGGACGGACTGCAGTCGGCTGCCATCTCCCGCCTGCTTCCCGAAGCCACCCGCGGCAGCGGACTCGGTATAGTGGGAGGGCTGTCCGGTGCCGGCAACCTTGTGGCGAACCTGGCGGCCGGGATCCTCTTCAGCGTCAGCGGAGCCGCACCCACCTTCTTTGTCGTTCTGGCGATCCTCGCTCTCTTGGGTGCGATCAGCTTGCCTAGACACAGCGCCGCATAGCCAGCCTGGGGCTAGACGGCAGACGCACCGCGTCCACCGAGAAAATTCATGGGTCACGCAACGGTCGTTCGAGGTGATCGCTCTGGAACCAGCTGAGGTGCGCCAGCGCATCGAGCAAGGCATCGCCCGCTTGCGCGGCCTGCGCGAGGGAGACCGTGCCGTGCGGGACCTGATCGCCTGTGGCCGCACGGCGATCGGTCCCCTACGCGCGTTTCTCTCCGAGCGCGATCCAAGTGGCATCTTCCTGCCACGGTGCCAGGCGGTCGAGGCGCTCTCGGCCCTCAAGGCTCGGGAAGAACTGCTCGACTATCTCGCCCATCCGCCGGTAGAGGCCGACCCCGTGGAGCAGGCCGGTATCGATGTCGTGACCGGCGCGGTGGCGCGCGCCCTGATGGAGTGGCCTGACGATGAGCTCTTCGCTCTCCTCATGCGGGCGGCGCGCCACAAGCTGCTCCCTGGCGTCGTGGACGCCCTTGCCCGCTTCGGCAGGGAGGAAGCCTTGCCCGTTCTCTCCGCCGCCCTGGCAGAAGACTTCTGCCGCGCTGCCGCGGAGAGCGGGTTCCGCAGGCTGGGCGGCAAAGCATGCACGGTCCTCTGGCAGCTTGCGACGTCTCGAGTGCCCACGGCCGACCGGGAAACCGAGATGAGCCGCCGGCGCCGCCGCAGCGCGGTGCGCCTCTGGGGGGAACTATGTCCAGGCGCGGAGACCTGGGACCTCCTTTGGCCCCTGGCGCACGACGGGGATGATCACGTGGCGTTTCTGGCGTGCTCCCTCTGCCTTGAGCGGCTCACCGCCTGCGACGCGGAGCAGGTCTCCCGTCGACTCGTGCAGCTGCTGCACAGCGGCGACTGGCTGCTGCGCGTCGAGGTGGAGGACCTCCTCGTCAAGCACTTCGCCAGCTGCGGCGCCGTGGTCGAGGAGGCGCTCGAAACGGCGAGCGGGACGTTCGCCATGGCGCTGCGCTGCGTGGTCAGGAAGTCGACCCCCCCGAACCCGTAGCCCACCCGGAGGACTTCCAGAGGCCAAAGGGGACCGCTTTGGGATATTCGCCCCGACCACCGCATCCCTTGGCGGCCAACCGTACACGCTACCGCAAGAAACTGGGCGGCACAGCAGGTACCGAGATTCCCATGGGCAGGAGGAGCGTTCCCAGTCTGGAAATCCATGATCGCGGCCGTGCGCGCCAAGGCACGGCGGCGGCTGACGCACCTCAAATGCGCGAACGCAGGGACGCGTCGCAGTGCTCCATGGCTCGCAGACGCTAGGAGGCATGCACTTGTGGAACCAACTCAGAACCGATGAATACGAAGGGATGCTGGCAGAAACCATCACCATCACCGGACACAACGGTGACCTCATCCACGCCTACTTCTCTCGCCCACTCGGGGAGGGGCCGTTCCCCGGCATCGTCTTGATCCCGCATATGCCAGGATGGGACGAGTTCAGCCGCGAGACGGCCCGCCGGTTCTCCCAGCACGGTTATGCCGTCGTCTGCCCCGACATCTACTGCCGGGTTGGGCACGGCACGCCCGAGGAGATTTCCGCGAAGGCCCGTGCCAAGGGCGGTGTCCCCGATGACAGCGTGATGGGAGATTGCGACGGAGCCCTTCGCTACCTGACCTCCCTGCCTTATTCGAACGGCAAGGTCGGGGTCATGGGCATGTGTTCCGGCGGTCGCCACGCGTTTCTGGCGGCTTGCCGGGTCGAGGGCTTCAATGCCGCCGTCGACTGCTGGGGAGGGCGCGTCATTGCCGCCAAGGAGGATCTGACCCCGGCTCAGCCGGTGGCGCCCATTGAATACATTAGCCAGTTGGGTTGCCCCCTGCTCGGCATCTTCGGCAACGACGACCGCTACCCGACGCCGGAGCAGGTGAACCTGCAGGAAGAGGAACTCAAGAAACACGGCAAGGATTACAGCTTCCATCGCTACGACGGCGCCGGGCACGGCTTCTTTTACTATCACACGGAGATGTACCGGCCAAAGCAGGCGATGGACGCATGGAACAAGATCTTCGAGTTTCTCGGTGAACATCTGGGAACGAGGTAACCTCCGACCCCGAGTGAAACGGTCACGGGAAGATGGCGAGCCGGCAGGGGCTCTGATCCCTCTGCCGGCTACTCTTCGGCAACGCTCGTCTGGGGCGGCGTTCGCTGGCACGGGTGGAGCGTCCGGCCGAGCCTTGCCCCCTTGCGCTGCTGACGCGAGAGAGCAGACGGCGCGAGCATGACCTTCGGCGGGAGACGTCCGGGTCGCATGCGAAGTAGACAGATACCCGATCGATGATGGAGAAACAGATGGACATGCAGGAACCTTCACTGGTCGGACCGAGGGCCGTAGAGCCTTTCGTCGTTATGGCCAAACCCGTCGGCCCGCTTTGCAACCTCAACTGCACGTACTGCTACTATCTGGGCAAAGAGCGTCTGTACGAGCGGCCGCATCGCTTCCGCATGACGGACGGCATGCTGGAACTCTACATCCGCCAGTTCATCTCGGCCAGCCCGGGGCCCATCGTGCAGTTCACCTGGCATGGCGGGGAGCCGACGCTGGCCGGGCTGGACTTCTATCGCCTGGCCGTGCAACTGCAGAAGAAGTACCTTCCGGACGGCTGGACCGTATGGAACAATCTCCAGACCAACGGCATTCTGCTGGACGACGCGTGGTGCTCATTTCTGGCGGACGCGCACTTCGATGTGGGCATCAGCGTGGATGGAGCGAAGTGGCTGCACGATACCTACCGCAAGGACCGCGGCGGAAACGGCACCTACGAGCGAACCGTCGCCGCGGTCCGCCGGCTGAAGGCCTACGGCGTTCAGCCCGACCTGCTTTGCACCGTGACATCCGAAGGCGCGCGGGACCCTGCTGGCGTCTATCGCGCCTTGCGGGACCTCGACACCGGCTGGATGCAGTTCATCCCCATCGTGCGCCGGGGGGAAGACGGTGCGATCACCCCCGACTCCGTCACCAGCGCAGGATACGGCCATTTCCTGTCGGGCGTCTTCGACGAATGGCTCCACCACGATCTCGGACGGGTGCAGGTGCAGCTGTTCTCGGAGGTGGCGCGCGTCTGGGCGGGGGGTGCGGCCAGCCTCTGCTGGATGGCCGCCACCTGCGGCCGCGTGCTCGTCGTCGAGCATGACGGCAGTGTCTACTCCTGCGATCACTTCGTCGAGCCCGACTATCGCATCGGCGACATCGAGACCGCCTCCCTGACCGACCTGGTCGACGGGCCGGCTCAGCGCCGGTTCGGCGACGACAAGAAGAACCTCCTTCCCTCGCAATGTCTCACTTGCCCCTGGCTGCAGGTCTGCAACGGGGGCTGCCCCAAGGACCGATTCGCGACGTCAGGGAGCGGTGAGCCGGGACTCTACTATCTCTGCGACGGCTTGCGGCAGTTCTTCGCCCACGCCGAGCGGCCGCTGAAAAGGGTCGCACAGCTCAGCCGCCGCGGCCTGACCGCAAGTGCCATCACCGCCGAGTTGCGGGCCGAATCCGAGGCCGCTG
>JAJZIE010000031.1 GCA_021810725.1 Bacillota bacterium
ACGACGTCGTGGTGGTGAACGGCGACTGGGGTGTGGTGGAGGAGATCGATGTCGCGTTCGTCGTCATCCGGGTCTGGGATCTGCGGCGCCTCATCGTGCCGCTCAGCTACTTCCTGCAGAATCCCGTCGAGAACTGGACCTACAAGAGCGCCAACCTGCTCGGCTACATCCACATCTACGCCGACTACGAGGTGCCAGTGGGCGAGGTGCGGGGGGAGCTTCGCCGCATCCTCGAGGCGACGGACCTCTGGGACGGCCAGGTCTGGAACCTGCAGGTGACGCAGATGGACGAGCGGGCGGTGCAGATGCGGGCGCTCTTCAGCGCGAGGGACTCGAGCAGCCGCTGGAATCTCATGGTGCTGGTGCGCGAGGAGCTCCTGCGCTTCCTGCAGGGGGCGTACCCTGAGCGGCTGCCGCGCGTGCGGGTGGAGCTGGCTCCGGGACGTCAGGGCTGAACCCGGCGCGGCCTTGGTCGGGCTGATGTGGCATATAGGATTCTTGCGGTCTCCTGCGGAATTCAGCCAGGGTCAGGAAGGCGTTGCGGACGGAGGGATGGGGATGGCGGCATATCGGGACAGGGACGAGATGGTGGAGATCTTCGGCATCCTCGCGGAGCGGGCCGCCTCGAGCCAGGCCGCTAAGGCCCTGCACGACGCCGGTATGGTGGTGTCGTTCGTCTATCACAACCCGGACCTCGTGCTGACGATGGATGGGCTGACGCCGGGCGACGGCGAGCCGCCCATGGTGATGCGATTCGACGCCAGGGAGCCGGCGCCGGACGTCAGCTTCGAGTGTTCCGCGGACGTCGGCCACCAGTTCTGGACCGGCAAGCTCGACGTGCCCCAGGCCCTGGGGCGCGGCATCGTCAAGGCCAAGGGATCCATCGCCAAGGCGCTCAAGCTGCTGCCGATGATGCCGCCGCTCTACGAGGCCTATCGGAACCTCATGGACGAGCGCGGCGGACAGGCGGGGTCCACCGGGGCATGAAGGCGGCCGTGCTCGCGGAGGACGCGGAGCGCTTCGAGATCCGGGAACTGCAGCTTGACCGGCCCGGACCGCACGAGGTCCTGGTGCGCCTCGTGGCCAGCGGCGTCTGCCACAGCGATCTCCACGTCATGGAGGGCACCCTGCCGGTGCCGCTGCCGGCCGTGCTCGGCCACGAGGGCGCTGGGATCGTCGAGGCGGTGGGCGAAGGTGTGACGCGTGTCCAGGTGGGCGACCACGTGGTCCTCTCCTGGGTACCCAGCTGCGGCCACTGCTACTACTGCGGCATCGGCAGGCCGGACATGTGCGACGAGGCGTTCTCGATCCAGCTGCAGGGCTCCCTGCCCGGCGGCGGCATGCGCCTGCATGACCATGGCCGGGAGGTCTACCACTTCCTCGGCACGTCCTGCTTCGCGGAGCGGACCGTGGTGGCGGAGCAGGCCGCGATCCCGATCCGCAGGGACGTGCCGCTCGACCGTGCGGCGTTGGTCGGCTGCGCCGTCACGACCGGCTACGGCGCGGTCGTGCGCACGGCCAACGTGCCGCAAGGGGCCAGCGCGGCGGTGGTCGGCCTGGGCGGCGTCGGGTTGAGCGTCGTCCAGACGCTGCGGCTCGCAGGGGCCGCACAGATCATCGCCATCGACCGGGTGCCGGAGAAGCTCGACCTCGCCCGCTCGCTCGGCGCCACGGACGTGGTGGACGCGAGCGGCACCGACGACATCGTCACGCCCGTGCTGGACCTGACGCAGGGACGCGGCAGCGACTACGCTTTCGAGGTGGTCGGCAGGCCGTCGACCATCGAGGCGGCCTACGGCATGACGCGCAAGGCGGGTATGACGGTGGTGGTCGGGATCGCCGCGCCGCACGAGCACATCTCCCTGAACGCCTTCGCCATCCCGTCGGCCTCGCGCATCCTGACGGGCAGCTGGTACGGGCAGGCGAGGACGGAGGAGGACATCCCCGCGATCCTGGACCTCTACATGGCGGGGCGGCTAGACCTCGACGCCATGATCACCAGGCGCTACGAGCTCGAGGAGATCAACGAGGCCTTCGACGCCCTGCGCCGCGGCGAACTCGCGCGCGGGGTGGTGACGTTCCCTCAGGAAGGGGCGAGGAGCGATGCCTGAGCGGCTCACGATCGAGGAGGGCGTCATCTTCGTCGACGGGGCCTTCCGCCCGCCCGAGGGTGGCGGACGCTACGAGCAGATCGATCCGGCGACGGCGGAGCCGTTCGCCGAGGCGGCCGAGGCCACGGCTCTCGATGTCGAGCGGGCCGTCCAGGTCGCGTCCGCGGCGATGCGAGAGCGGCGCTGGCTTGGCATGGACCCACTCGAACGCAGCCGCGTGCTGCACCGCGTCGCCGACGGCATCAGGGCCCACGCCGAGGAACTCGCGGACGAGATGGTGCGCGAGAACGGCATGCCGCGCTCGATGGCGCAGTGGCTCGAGATCCCCATGGCCGCCGACGTCTTCGACTACTTCGCCGGACTCGTGCCGACCGTGCACGGCGAGACCCTGCCGTTCTCCCTGCCCGGGCCCCAGGGCGACTATCTCGCCTTCACGTTGCGGGCCCCGGTGGGCGTCGCGGGGCTGATCACGCCTTGGAACTTCCCTTTGCTGATGCCGTCCTGGAAGCTCGCACCGGCCGTGGCCGCGGGCTGCGCCGCCATCCTCAAGCCGGCGCCCGAGACGCCCCGGACCGCTCTGCTGCTTGCGGCCATCGCACAGGAGGCGGGCGTGCCCGAGGGCGAGGTCGCCGTATTGCCGGGCGGGGACGCGGCGGGGCAGGCTCTCGTGGCGCACCCCTTGGTGCCCAAGATCGCCCTGACCGGGGAGACGGCCACCGGTGCCAAGGTGCTGGCTGCGAGCGCCCAGGGCATCAAGCGGGTCACGCTGGAACTGGGCGGAAAGTCCCCGAACATCGTCTTCGACGACGTCGAGATCGAGCACGCCGTCTCGGGCGCCCTCTTTGGCGTCTACCTGAACTCCGGCCAGGTCTGCCAGGCCGGCAGCCGCATCCTGGTGCAGGAGAGTGCCCTCGAGCGCTTCCTCGACGCGCTCGCCGCGCGCGTGCGGGGGCTGCGCGTCGGGCCAGGCAGCGACTTCTCGTCCGACATCGGGCCGGTCGTCTCGGCGCGGCAGATGGAGCGCGTGCTGGGCTACGTCGCGTCGGGCAAGGCGGAGGGGGCGAGGCTCGTCACCGGCGGCGAGCGCCTTGGGGATCTCGGCAAGGGCTACTTCGTACAGCCGACGGTCTTCGCGGAGGTTCGACCGGACATGCGCATCGCGCAGGAGGAGATCTTCGGACCCGTGGCGGTGGTGATTCCGTTCCGGGACGAAGAGGAGGCTCTCGAGATCGCGAACCGGAGCGCCTACGGCCTGGCCGCGGGCGTCTGGACGCGCGACGTGAAGCGCGCCCTGCGCATGGCCAAGGGGCTCGAGGCGGGCACCGTATGGCTCAACACGTACCAGCTTCTGTCGCCGACCCTGCCGTTCGGCGGCTACAAGCAGAGCGGGATCGGGCGCGAGCTCGGGCCGCACGCCCTGGACGGCTATCTCGAAACCAAGACCGTGATCGCCGATCTTGGAGACGAGCCGTTCACCTTCTTTTGACGTGGCTTGTGCGAAGAGGGGGTGAGCCCCCGGTCGAGGCTGGGTCCTCGGCTGACGCGCGGCTGGCCAGTCTGTGCGTCCGAGCCGGGGAGTAAACCCTCGTGTCGGCGCTCAGATTGACTCGCCGCCCGGCTTTCGGACTACCACATAAATGGGCTGGCCGCTGTGAACACGGTGATGTAGGTGTGCAGGAAGATGCCCGGCACGAGGCTTCGGCTTCGCCAAAAGAGATATCCGAATACGAGCCCCCGAAGACCTAAGAGACGTGCCACCGGCGACACCACGCGAAGTAAGGAACGCTGAAAACAGTGCGCCTTCATCCCGCCGCGGCTAGGGTAACGTCGCGAGCCAGCGCGCGACTGGGTTCACTCCGTGCTGGACGTCCGAAACCGTGAGGTTGAGAGGCATCTGGGCCGGCAAGTTAGGCTGGGCCTTTCCCTTGATCGTTGGCAACCACTCCTTCGACACCTGAAAGTAGACGTGCAGAACGGGCGTCTCGTACTCCGCGACATTGCCATAGCCGGCGGTAGGTTCTCCGATCGTGCTACCAACCCTTACGCCTAGCCCAGGACCTGTGAGGGCGTCCGCGAGCCACATTGCGGAACTGAAGGTACCGCTGGACTGCAAGACGTACAGCTGTCCAGCGAAGATCGGCTGCACGGGGGGGAGTGTAGGAGCATAGCCGAGGCTAGTGCGAAGACGGACGTCCGAAGCTTTGTACAACGGGGAAAGGTGCTCAAGCCACGGGATGGCGGCGTCGGAGTCACCGCCGCCGTTCTGCTGGAGATCAAGCACCACCACCGGGCTGTGGTCATCAGCGACCTGCTTGAAGAATGCCGTTACCGCCTGCCGGTAGGCGGCGTCGTAAACGCAGGACGTCATCTCGAAGAATCCGTAGTCCGCTGTTGCGTACCAAGTCCAGAATGCTCCTCTATGTCCTTCCTGAAGGGCGGTTTCCGGGAGTTCGTACGTCGCGAAAAAGCGTTCAAGGGCTGGCGCTTCCGCCTTGAGGACGCCGCCGCTTTGAGGGCGCACGTCAAGCTCCACGGTGATCGTTCGTGCGTCGGCACGTTCGAGCCGCAGGGACACGCGCCCTCCGGTCTTCACGAGGCCCAGCGCGCGCAGCACGGGAAACGCCAACAATTCGTTCGCACCTAGGTGCTGCGCAAAGATCGTGTCGCCGCCAACCAGGCTCTTGAGGCGTTGCGCCACAGTCTTCGTCGGAACGCTCGAAATGGCGAGCACCCGGTCCCCAGTGGCTATGGAAGGTGGCGTGTCGGGCATCCTCACCGTCACGAGACCATCGGTGAGCCATTGGAACGCGACGGGCAGGCTCCGGGTATCTGGGTAATTCCCCACCAAGGGCGAGGCGAACGTGTGGGGGTCCCGGAACCATGCCGCGAGTCGCTCCTCGAGCTCAGCCATGCGCCATTTTGGCAAGGGACTTTTCGCCGCGCGAAGCTCCAGGTCGGCGAAGGCTGTGAAGGCGCGCCGCTTGGACGCGTTCGTCAGCATTGGATGGAGCTCGAGCTTCCTAACGACGAAAGCAAGGTCGCGCTGCTGGGCCGCCACGCGTGGGCTTTCCGTGTGCGGAGCCTGTGCAGAGCAGCCGGAAACCAGCGCCGTACAAGTGACCAGAAGAATGGCCGCCGTCCATGCACTTTGTCTCATGGAACACACCCTTCATCCCCGGGCCCGCCACCGAAGGGCGACCGCGACGAAATGGAAATTCAGAGCCTCCAATCACATGACCTTCCAGACACACGGACGGCGTCGCATCCAGGCGCGGATCCGGCGGGAGTGCTGTCCCGATCTCGGCAGGATGTCCATGCCAGATCTAGAAAGCCGCTGCAGAGGCGAGCTCGCGTCAGAGAGCACCGCACCACGACGGAGCGCGCCTGCGGATCTGGCTTCTCGTCGGCATCCATGTGAAATGTGGCCTGCCACGGGTGGCGCTCGGCGACATGCAGGGCCATCCGCAAGCTCGCTGAAAGGTGAGATGTGCATGCGCGATGATCTCCTCGACCTTCTGGTCTGCCCCGTGTGCAAAGCGGACATCACCTGGGCCATCGGGCAGGAACGCGGTGGCGAGGTCATGACCGCCAGAGGTTCCTGCCGAAGCGGGCACGACTTCGAGATCCGCGAAGGCATCGCGATGCTGCTGCCGAACGCGGCGCGGGACCCTTGGGCCGAAATGGTGTCCGGCATCGAACGCATGGTGGCGGAGCACCCGCGGATCGAGGAGGCGCTGTTCGCTTCCGATCCGACAGGGCTCGGACCCGCGGATCGCTTCCTGCGGGTGCAACTGCTCCAGGCGCGTGGACGGTTTGAGCTGGCGGAACGAGAGCACATGGACGCGGAGGTTGGCGTCTATGGCCAGCATGCGTACTCGATGATCGCCGCTTCCATTTCTAACGTCGTGGAGCGGTTGAGACATGGTGACGGTCCCGTGTTCGATGTTGCCAGCGGGCCCGGCGCGCTCGTGCGGGAGATTCTGGCCGGCACCGATCGGACCGTCATCGCCACAGACCTTAGCGCGTGGGTCTTGCGGCGCCTGCGCGACCAGTTGACGGCGGTCGGTCTGCCCGCGGAGCGTCTCGCCCTCGTGGTCTGCGACGCTCGGCAACTACCACTGCGCGACGGCGGCGTCGGTGACCTCACGACCTTTGAAGGGCTTGGAAACATCGCAGGGGACGCCGCGCGCGTGGCGGGCGGGTTGCGGCGCAATGCCGCGGTGGCTCTGCTCCGGGAGTGGCGGCGCGTCGCCCGGCGTATGACGTCGGTGCAGTCGCTCTTCTCGCGGACGTCCCTCGTGCATCGCGTTGTCCTTGGGCACTACGGTGTAGCAGCCCTCACCTTCCCCGGACCGCTGCACTCTTTGCTGCGCGAGGCCGGATGGCGCGTAGTGGATGAACAGGCCTGGTCCTTGATCCGCCGTCCGACGCCTCGCAGCAGGCTGATAGCGGGCGTGCGGATCGATGGTCTGCCTCTTCTGCCGACGCGAATGAGCATCGGGTGGATGGCTGCGGAACCGCGTCCTGACCGCCCGTTGTCAGCGGCGATGTAATGGGCCGCCACGATGGTCTGGCGGTCCAGAACGTGGGGGCGCAGCTGAGTCCCGAAGATCAGGTGGGCTCGGGCTGACGCCGCTTGATCACGCCGAGCTTGCCCGAGGGCTCGAGCACGGCTTCCTTGACCTGGGCGAGGTCTCCGATCTGCCGGTCCTGCAGCATGGAGCGAAGGCTGTTTTCGGAGAGCATGGCCTTGCGCAGGTTGCGCGGCACGATTTGGCCGTCCTCCACCAAGGCCGTGGCCTTGCCCGCGATCATCTTCTCGAACCAGGGGCTGCGCGAAGCCAGGTACACACTCACCCACTCGAAGGCGCCCCAGGACAGCAGCGCCAGGAGGCCGCCCCAGAGCGGAATCGCGGCTGTGATGGCCGTCGAACCCGCGATGGTGCCCACGGAAACGCCCGTGACGAGATCGACGGCGGTCACCTCGCCGACGAGACGCTTGCCCACGACGCGCATCAGGACGAGGAGGGCGATGGCCAGCACCAGGCTGCGGCCGATGAACTCGATCGGGGACATGCGATCACCTCCGCGGTAGCATGCCACCGCCGGAGGGCTGGTAACGCAGGAAGCGGCGCGGCACCTCCGGGGAAGGTGCCGCGCCGCTTGCGCAGTCGGGATGCGGTCCCGCTTCAGCCTCCGATCGGCGCGGCCCAGCGGCCGGCCCGGAAGATTGGGGTCTCGGCGCCGGACGTCGTCTCGGCCGTAATGTCGAGGTCGTCGGAGCCGATCATGAAGTCCACGTGGGTGAGACTCACGTTGCCGCCTCGGGCGAGGAGGTCCTCATCCGAGTGGACGTCGGCCGCGTCGGTGAGGCAGGTGGGGTAGGCCGCACCGATCGCGAGATGGCAGGAGGCGTTCTCGTCGAAGAGCGTGTTGTAGAACAGGATGCCGGACTCGGAGATCGGCGAGTCCACCGGCACGAGCGCCACCTCGCCAAGGTAGTGCGAGCCTTCGTCGGTCTCGATCACCTGACGCAGGGCATCTTCGCCCTGGTCGGCGTGGAAGTCCACGATGCGGCCCTTCGCGAAGGTGATCTCGATGCCGTCGATGATCTGGCCGCTGTACGACAGCTTGCGCGTGCTGCGCAGCTTGCCGTCGACGCCGGTCCGCTCCGGCAAGGTGAAGACTTCCTCGGTCGGGATGTTCGGCGAGGTAGGGTAGCCGACCGCGCGCTGCTGGCCCGACGCAACCCACTGGTGCGTCTTGGGCAGTTCGATCGTGAGGTCGGTGATCGGGGACTTGTAGTGCAGGCGCCGGATGCCTAGGCCGTTCAGCCAGTTGCGCCTGGCCTGCAGATCCTTGATGTGCCGGTGCCAGGCGGCGACCGGGTCCGGACCGTCGCAGCGGCTCGTGCGCAGGATCGCCTGCCAGAGTTTCGCCACCGCCTCGTCCTCCGGCAGATCCGGAAAGACCTTGCGCGCCCAGGCCGGGGACGGTGCGGCCACGAGCGACCAGGCGACCTTGTGGGCCATCTGCAGACGCGTGAAGGGCTGTAGCGCCTGCTGGGCGCCGCGGCGCGATGCCATGATGCGCTCCGACGGGATCCCCTTCAGGTTTTCCGGATCTCCGCCGATGATCGAGAGCAGCGCGGCGTTTCCCTCGGCCTCTTGCAGGAGACCGTCGGCAAGCCATTTCGGAAACTCGCCGAGCGCATCCTCCGGTGCCATCTCGAGCCCGATCCGTTCGATGACCTCGTCGTTGAACAGTGTGCGCACATTGCGGGCGCCGGCGGCATAGGCCGCCCGCGTCACCGCCCTGGCCGCGCCAACCTGCGTCGCTGGCGCCAGCAGGATGACGTTCTGGTCCGGCTGCAGGTTCACTCCGACCTGTACCGCGACCTCTGCGATCGGTCTGAATTCCTCTTCGCTGACCGTGGTGACCGAACTCCTTCCACCCGAAGCCTCTTTCGGGAATTTGGGGTCGACCTGCCCGGGACCTGCCTCGTGGATCGCCAATCGTCGCGAATGGGGCTTGAAATCTCTTGGCCCACATCGCACGAGGTATGAGGGGCAGGTCTCGCGAACCTGTCCTGCGCGGAGCAGGTCGCCGGCGACGGCCGCCAGTGCCCGCACAACAGCCAGTCCACGCCGCAGGGAGGCACGTCATGCGAGGTCGCTGGGCCATTCTGGCCGCCTACGGTCTGCTCGCCGCCGCAACTCAGATGCTCTGGATCACGTTCGCCCCGATCACGACGCAGGTGGCGCCCGTCCTGCACGCCAGCGTTGCCGCCGTCGGCAATCTGGCCGCGATCTTTCCCCTCATCTATGTCGTGCTGGCCCTGCCGACCGGACGCTGGCTCGACCGCAACTTCAACCTGGCGCTGCGCACCGGGGCCGTCCTGACCGGCGCGGGTGGCCTCCTGCGCCTCGTCGCGCCGCATCTCTTCCTCTGGCAGCTCGTGGCGCAGGTGGTGATCGCGGCCGGACAGCCACTCGTGCTGAACGCCATCACGAAGCTCGCCGCCCGCTACTTCCCGGCCGCGGAACGGGCGCTCGCGATCGGCCTTGGCACGGTCGCGCTCTTCCTCGGCATCATGATCGCCATGGCCCTCGGGCCAGTGCTGTTCGCCGCTGGCGGGATCGAACTCGTGCTGCTGGTGCAGGGTCTGATCGGCGCGGCGGGCGCCGTCACCCTGGCCTTCGGCCTCGGCCGGCCGGCGGCCTTTTCGGATCCGCCGTCGGAGGGCGCGGGCATGTGGCTGCCCAAGGAGCCGCTGCTCTGGAAGCTGGGCGGACTGCTCTTCGTCGGCATGGGCATCTACAACGCCTTCGCGACCTGGCTCCAGCCGATTCTCGCGGACTTCGGCGCCGGCGCCATGGCGGGCAACCTGCTCGCCTTGATGACCCTCACGGGCATCGTCGGCGCCGGCGTGCTGCCGCCGATCGTGGCTGGCAAGGGGTGGCGCCGCACGACCTTGACGCTCGCCGTCGCCTGGACGCTGCTTACGGCGCTCGCGATCGACTGGCGGCAGGGTACGCTCTGGCTCAGCTTCTGGCTCGGGGTCGAGGGACTCCTGCTGCTCGCGAGCCTGCCGGTGGTGCTCGACTGGTCCGAGGTGCATGTCGGGGCGGGCCAGCAGGGGAGGGCGGTCGGCTTCCTGATGCTGGCCGGCAACCTCGGCGGCTTCGTGCTGGTGGTCGCGATGACGCCGCTCGTGGCGGCGCCGCACCTCGCGCTCGGCTTCGTCGCCGTCGTGGCCTTCCTCGGGCTGTGCGTGGCGTGGCTGCTGCCCAGGCGGCAGGAAGCCGGGGCCGGACTGACGGCCGCGATCTCTGAAGGACCTGGAGGAGGAGTTTCGTGAGCGGAGAGGACATCCTCGGACAACTGGAGCGTCAACTGAAGCCCTATCGCGACCAGGTGGAAACGTTCGACCGCATCCCGGCGAAGGGCCGGGGCGAAGAGGAGGTGCTCGCGCTCCTCGAGAGTTTGGCGAGGCGCGAGGAGCCGCGCTGGCGCCAGGGCTACGCCTCGGGTGCCGTCTACCACGGCGGCGAGGAGCACGCCCGCTTCCTCGCCAAGGCCTACGCCCTGCACGCCCAGGACAACCCCCTGCATCCGGACCTCTGGCCGAGTTCCACCAAGTTCGAGGCCGAGGTGGTGGCGATGACCGCCCGCATGCTCTCGGGGGACGAGGTGGGACGGCGGCGGCGCGGCGCCAAGGTGGTCGGGGCGGTCTCGACCGGCGGCACGGAGAGCATCCTGCTCGCGATGCTGGCCTACCGGGACTGGGGCAAGGCGAGAGGCATCGCCGAGCCCGAGGTGGTTGCGCCCGTGACGGCCCACGCCGCCTTCCGCAAGGCGGCCCATTACTTCGGCCTGCGCCTCGTCGAGGTGGGGGTGGACGAGAACTTCAGGGCGGATGTCGAGGCGATGCGGGCGGCCGTCAGCGAAGCGACGGTGGCTATCGTCGCCTCCGCCCCGTCCTTTCCGCACGGGGCGATCGACCCGATCCCGGAGATCGCCGCCATCGCCGAGGAGCGCGGCATCGGCTGCCACGTCGACGCCTGTCTCGGCGGCTTCCTCCTGCCCTGGGCGGAGCGGCTCGGATATCCGGTGCCGCCCTTCGACTTCCGCCTGCCGGGCGTCACGTCGATCTCGGTGGACACGCACAAGTACGGTTACGCGGCGAAGGGCACCTCCGTGGTGCTCTACCGCTCGGAGGAGCTCTTCCACCACCAGTGCTACGCGGCCACCGACTGGCCTGGGGGACTCTACGCGTCGTCCACCTTGCTCGGCAGCCGGCCCGGCGGGCTGATCGCCGCCGCCTGGGCCTCGCTCGTCGCGACGGGCGAAGAGGGCTACATGGCGGCCGCCAAGGACATCCTCGCGGCCGCGGATCGCATCAAGGCGGGGGTGCGGGCCATTCCCGAGCTCAAGCTGCTGGGGGATCCGCTCTTCGTCGTGGCGGTCGGGTCGGACGCGGTCGACGTCTATCGCGTCATGGACCACATGACGGCGCGCGGTTGGAGCCTCAACGGCCTGCACCATCCGGCCGCCTTTCATCTCGCCGTCACGCGGCGTCACGCCGAGGATGGCGTCGCCGAACGCTTCCTTTCGGATCTCGCGGCATGCGTCGAGAAAGTGCGGCATTCCCCGCCGTCGGACGAGGGCATGGCGCCGCTCTACGGCCTCGCCGCGGTGGCACCCGGCGAACTCGTGCAGGGACTCCTCGAAGCCTACATCGACGTCCTCTACGAGGTGTAGCCCGTGGGCAGATCTTGCGTTCTGGCCATCGATCTCGGCACATCGGCCTGCAAGGTGGCCCTGGTCGCGACGGACGGCGAGGTGCTCGACATCGCTTCGCAGGCCTACCCGCTGTCGCTCCTCGCGGGCGGCGGAGCCGAACAGGACCCGGAGCTCTGGTGGGAGGCCATCCGCGCCGCGACGGGCACCCTCTTCGCCCGCGGCGCCGCGGGCCCGGGCGACGTCCTCGGCATCGGCTGCACGGCGCAGTGGAGCGGGACGGTGGCGGTCGACGGGAAGGGGCGGGCCCTGCGGCCCGCCATCATCTGGATGGACGCCCGCGGTGCGCCGTACGTGCGCGCCGCGACGGACGGATGGCCGCGTGTCGCGGGCTATGGCGCCGGCAAGCTCCTGCGCTGGCTCGCCCGAACGGGAGGCATTCCGGCGGGGTCCGGGAAGGACTCGGTCGCGCACATCCTCTACCTGCAGTCCGAGGAGCACAGGATCTACCAGGAAGCGGCCTGCTTTCTCGAGCCGAAGGACTATCTGAACGCCAGGCTCACGGGGCGCTTCGCGGCCACCTTCGATTCGATCGCCCTGCATTGGGTCACGGACAACCGGGATCCCGCGCATGTCCGCTACGACCCGGACCTCGCGCGGGAGCTCGGCGTCGACCTCGAGAAGCTGCCGCCGCTCGTGACCTCGACGGACGTCGTCGGCACCCTCTCGCCAGCGGCGGCCGCCGATCTCGGCCTACCACCGGGACTGCCGGTGGCGGGGGGCTCGCCCGACGTCCAGTCCGCGGCGGTCGGCTCCGGCGCGACCAGGGACTACGAGCCGCACCTCTACCTGGGCACATCCTCGTGGCTCACCTGCCACGTGCCACGCAAGAAGACGGACATCGCGCACAACATGGCGACCCTGCCCTCCGCCATACCCGGACGCTATCTCGTCGCAAACGAACAGGAGACCGCCGGGGCCTGCCTCACCTTCCTGCGCGACAACCTGCTCTACCACGAAGACGGCCTGCAGACCGGCGCGGCACCGGAAGACGTGCTGGCGCGTCTCGACCAGGTGGCGGCCGCCGCGGAGCCTGGCTCGGGCGGCGTACTGTTCGCGCCCTGGCTCTACGGTGAGCGCACGCCGATCGAGGACCACCTGGTGCGCGGCGGCTTCTACAACGTCTCGCTCGGGACGAGGCGGCCCGAGTTCGTCCGGGCCGTGCTGGAAGGCGTCGCGCTCAACAGCCGCTGGCTCCTCGAGGCCATGGACGGCTTCACCGGCCGCACCCTGGACCCGATCCGCTTCATCGGCGGCGGGGCGCGTTCGGAGGTCTGGTGCCAGATCATGGCGGACGTGCTCGGACGCCGCATCGACCAGACCGAGGCGCCGCTGCAGGCGAACGTGCGCGGTGCCGGCGCGATCGCCCTCGTGGCGCTCGGCAGGGCTCGTTTCGAGGAGATGGCCTCGCGGGTGCGGGTGGGCCGCTCCTACACGCCGAGGTCCGGGACGCGGGCCACGTACGACCGGGCGTTCGCCGCGTTCAGGGAGGTCTACCGGCGCAACCGCCCGATCTACCGGCGGCTGAACGGCTCGCGGGCTTGAACCTGCCCGCAGGTCCCACGGCCCTGCGGGCGAACATCCCATGGGGGCCGGCGGGGGAAAGGCCGGACCCGCGGGAGGTTTCCCATGGAGCTCAGCGATAGGGTCGTCGCCATCACCGGGGCTTCGTCCGGCATCGGCCGCTCGCTCGCGCGGTACGTCGCGGGCAAGGGAGCCAAAGTGGCGCTGCTGGCCCGGCGCCGGGAACTGCTCGAGGAACTGGCGGGGGAACTCGCGTCGGCCGGCGCGACGGCTGTCGCCGTGACGGTGGACATCGCCGACGGCGAGGCTGTGCGCCGTGCCTTCGCGGAGGTGGGCGAGCGCCTCGGGCGGCTCGACGTCCTCGTCAACAATGCCGGCGTCGGTTACTTCGGTCCTCTGGAGCGCATCGCGGAAGGGGATCTCGATCGGCTCGTGCGCACCAACGTCTACGGGCCCGTCTTCGCCCTGCAGGCGGCGCTGCCGGCGCTCAAGGAGAGCAGGGGCCTCGTCTGCAACGTCTCGTCGGGCCTCTCGAAGCGCACCCTGCCGCTTCTTGCGCCCTACGCCGGCACGAAGAGCATGCTCGATGCGCTCACCGACGGCATGCGCATGGAACTGCGGCGCTACGGCGTCCGGGTCGTGAACTACTGCGCGCCCGAGACCGAAACCGACTTCGACCGCACCACCATCCGCGGCGAGGGCGTCGCGGTACCAGCGACGCGACGGCGCCGCCAGAGCCCCGAGCGGGTGGCGGCGCGCATCGCCCGGGCGATCGAGCAGGAGCGCAGGGAGGTGGTCGAGACGCGGGCGCTGGTCTGGATGGCCCGGCTCGCGCCCGGCCTCCTCGACCGCATGTTCTCCGGCATGGTCGACCGCTACGATCCGAGCTGAGCCGGAATGGCGCGAGAGCTCCGGGCCAGGCAGGTCCGGAGCTCTCGTGTCCTCAGAAGGGCACCTCCGTGCGCTCGTCGCGGACGCGGCGGGCCTTGTGGTCCCAGCGCGGCAGGGAGTTCGGCGCCGCTTCCCGCACGTCCACGCGGATGCCGACCGAGCGGCGCAGGTCGTGGGCCAGGCGTTCCACGAGGCTCAGCACCTCGTCAGGCGGTGCGGTCCTGCCGAGATCCAGCAGCACCGTGACCTCGTCGAGGTTGCCGCGGCGCCAGATGCGCACCTGGAACTCGGCGACCTCCGGGTAGCGCCGCACCACCTCCTCGATCTGCGTCGGGTAGACGACGACGCCGCGGATCTTCTTCATGTCGTCGAGGCGCGCGAGGACGCCGCCCTCGATCGAGAGGAGGGTGCGTCCGCAGGGGCAGTCCCTGTCCGCCAGCCGCACGATGTCGCGCGTTCTGTAGCGCAGAAGCGGCAGGGCCTGGCGGTAGAGCGACGTCAGGACGAGTTCTCCCGTTCCGCCCGGAGCCACGGGATCGCCCGTGTCGATGTCCAGCACCTCGGGATAGGCGTAGTCCTCGTGGATATGGTCGAGGCCGGACTCCTCGGCGCAGGAGAAGCCCCAGGCGGCGATCTCGGTGAGACCGGGGAGGTCGCAGACGCGCGCGCCGAACGCATCCTCGATGCGGGCCCGCGTCGAGGGAATGGCGGCCCCCGCCTCGCCGGTATGCCAGGTGATGCGGATCTTCGAGCGTGAGAGGTCCTTGCCGAGCCGCCTGGCCGTCTCGGCCATGTGCAGGGCGTACGACGGCGTGCAGCCCAGCACCGTGACGCCGTAGTGCTCGATGATGTCGATGCGCTGCTCCGTCGACATGCCGCCGACCGGGATCACGAGGCAGCCGATGTCCTGCGCCGCGTGGAACCCCGACCAGTAGCCGATCCAGGGTCCGTAGCCGAAGGCGCACATCACGACGTCCTCCGCGCGCACGCCCATGGCGTAGAGGCCGCGGGCGTACGAGCGGTAGAAGCCGAGAAAGTCGTTGCCGGTGTCGAGCACGTGGACCGGGCGACCGGTGGTGCCGGAGGTGAAGTGCAGCCGCTGCGCGAGTTCCGGGGGCACGCCCGTGACCGTGCCGTAGAGAGGCGTGCTGTGCTGGTCCGAGAGGAGTTCCTCCTTGGTGGTGAAGGGAAGGCGGCGGATGTCGTCGAGCGTCTGGATGTCCCCCGGGCGCACGCCCGCCTGATCGAGCTTGCGGCGGTAGAAGAGGGTGTGCTCGTACGCGTAGGCGACCTGCCGTCTCAGGCGCTCGAGCTGGAACGCCCGCATGCGGTCGCGCGGCCAGGTTTCGCGCTCGTCGTAGCAACGTCCGTCCGG
>JAJZIE010000342.1 GCA_021810725.1 Bacillota bacterium
GGCGATCCACGGCATCTCGGTCTGGATCGACCCCTTCACCGCCTTCACGCTGAAGGAGGTGCTGCTGCCGTTCACGAGCCACTACAGACCGCTCTGGATGGCCTTCGGCATCATCGCGGCGTACCTGGGTCTCGCGATCGTGGTCACGGGCTGGCTCAGGCCGAAGATCGGCTATCCCTGGTGGCGGCGCCTGCACTACCTCACGTTCCTCGTATGGCTGCTCGCGACGCTGCACGGCCTCGGGGACGGCAGCGACACGCGTACGGTCTGGGCCATCGCGATCTACGGTGCGAGTTCGGCGGCTGTCGTCGGCCTGACCCTCGTGCGCCTGATCTTCCCGGCCGGCCGCCCGCGGGTCGCGGCGAGACCCGGCTGGGCGGCGCTCGCCGGTCTCGCCGCGTTGGCGGTCGCCGGTTTCGCGGCGGCCGGCCCGCTGCGGCCGGGCTGGAACGCCATCGCGAACAATGGCCACGGATCGGGCGGTACGCTCAGCGCGCCTGTCGCCAAGACCGTGAGCGTGCTGACGCCCTACACGGCATCTCTCTCGGGCAATCTCGCGGAGCAGGGCCCGAACGGGCAGGGCGTGGCCACCTTGACGTTCCACCTGCAGGTGCAGGGCGGACAATATAACGCCATGACGCTCGTCCTGCGGGGACAGGCTCTGCCTGGCGGCGGCGTCGCCTTGACCGGAAGCGGCGTGACCCTCGGCACGACGAGCGACCCAGGCATGTTCCGCGGTTCCCTGAGTCGCCTGAACGGCGGGGACTTTCTGGCCGTGGTGTCGGGCAGCGGTGGCAGTCTCACGCTCGCGGGGCAACTCGGTCTCGTCGGCCAAAGCGGCGTGCAGGGCGTGCTCGAGGTCCAGCCCGGGTCCGCGCAGGGAGGATTCGGGCAGGGAGGGGGATCGAACGGTGGCTTCGGCTCCGATGATGGCGGAGGCGATCAGTGATCATTGCCATGCCTTGCCGCGTGGGAGGAACGACGTGGCAGGATGCCGAAGCGCCCAGCCATGCTGAAAATGCTCGTCCGCACTGGCTTCGTCGCCGCGCTGCTGCTGGGCCTCGGCGCCTTGCTGCGGCTTTATCCGGACCAGGGATTCGTCCTCTGGCTGCACATCGCTTTCGGCCTTCTGTTCCTGGTGCCCGCGTGGCTGCTCGCGAACCAGCCGAGCCCGCGGCATAGGCTCACCCAGGCCGGCGCCGCGATCGGCACGCTGGCGGCTCTGCTCGTGGTGGGCAGGTTCCTCTTCTGGCCCGGGGTGTCGCCCTGGTGGCACGTCCTGCTCATGATCGTGGCGATCGGCTGCATCGAAATGGGTAGCGCCAAGGCCCGCCACAACTGAAGCGAACCTGTGCCGCGCTTTCAGCCAAGGAGGCGCTTCGATGGCTTTGACGCGTCGTCCAGCCGTCCTCGTGACGCGCAATCTACCGGAAGGGGCGCTCAGGCGCATCGCGCAGGCCTGCGACCTGGATCTCTGGCAAGGCCCGCTCGCCATGCCGCGCCAGGAGCTCCTCGGGCGCGTCGCGGGGAAGGCGGGCATCGTCGCGCTCCTGACCGATCGGATCGATGAGGAACTGCTGGACGCGGCCGGGCCCGGACTGCGGGTCGTGGCCAACTATGCGGTGGGCTACGACAACATCGACGTGGACGCCTGCAGCCGCAGGGGCGTCCTCGTGACGAACACGCCGGACGTCCTGACGGAGAGCACGGCCGACATGGCCTGGGCACTCATGCTGGCGGCTTCGCGCCGCGTGGCGGAGGGCGACCGCTTCGTCCGTTCGGCCGAGCCGTGGATCTGGGATCCCGGCATGATGCTCGGATGGGACGTCCACCACAAGACGCTCGGCCTTGTCGGCTTCGGACGCATCGCCCAGGCCGTGGCGCAGCGCGCGCTGGGCTTCGGCATGCGGGTCGTGTACCAGAGCCGCCGCGCGGCGCCCGCCGAGATCGAGAGCCGGCTGGGCGCGAAACGCCTCGACCTCGACGCCCTGCTCGCGGAGGCGGATTTCGTCTCGCTGCACGTTCCCCTGACCCCTGAGACCCGACACCTGATCGGCGCGGCCCAGCTGCGGCGCATGAAGCCTACCGCCGTGCTCGTCAACACGGCGCGCGGACCTGTGGTGGACGAGGCGGCATTGGCCGAGGCCCTGTGGCGTGGGGACATCTTCGCGGCCGGCCTGGACGTCTACGAACGCGAGCCCGAGGTGACGGACGCGCTGCGCGGCCTGCCGAATGTCGTCCTCGTGCCGCACCTCGGCAGCGCGAGCAACGAGACGCGGCTCGCCATGGGCATGCTCGCCGCCGAAAACCTCCTTGAGGCCTTGGCGGGCCGTCGCCCGAGGACGCTCGTGAACGGGGAGGCCTTCGGCGGTTAGCGGCGGAGGTGGAAGAGAGGCAGGCGGTGCCATGGCGGCGCCGCCTGCCTCTCTTCGCTCTTGGGCGGAATCGGGTCAGAGTCCCCGCATCGGGTCCCATGGCGGGAGGACCTGCGGCTCCCGCTCGAGCGCCGCCTGGAGCTGCGCGGGGAGGTACTCCCTGCGCACTACGACCTGGTAGACGTAGTTCTCGAACCAGCCGTCGCTCATGACGAAGTAGACCTTCTGGCCGCGCTCG
>JAJZIE010000343.1 GCA_021810725.1 Bacillota bacterium
GTGTAAGACCCGACGTCGCCTGAGACTCAGGTGGCACGGGCAGTGTCCGGAGAAGCAGGAATCGAGAGATGCGCAGGTTTGCTCAGACGTGAGTGGATTTGTGCAGATTGAAAGGAACGGCTCACAAGCAAACAGGTCCTCATGCGGCGGCGGCCCCGAGTCGCCGCTCGTGTGTGTCCCGCGTGCCGAACCGCCCTAAGGAGGAACCCCGTGTCCAGAGACGAAGCGATCCAGCCCATCGCGAGGGAGCAGCGCCTCAGCCTGATCGGCGTCATGCTCGCCATCTTCCTCGCTGCCCTCGACCAGACGATCGTGGCGACCGCCCTACCTAAGATCGTCGTCGACCTGCACGGCACCAACCTGTACGCCTGGGTGGCGACGGCCTATCTTCTTGCCTCCACGGTCGCCCTACCCATCTTCGGTCGGCTCGCGGAACTCGTCGCGCGCAAGTGGGTACTGCTCGTGGCGGTGGCGATCTTCCTCGCGGGATCCGCCCTCTCGGGCGCATCCACCACGATGATGGCCCTGATCGCCTTCCGCTCGATCCAGGGTATCGGCTCGGGTGGCATCTTCGCGGTGGGCATGACGGTGCTCGGCCTGCTCTTCCCGCCCCGCCAGCGCGGGCGGATCCAAGGGCTTTTCGGCGCCGTCTTCGGCATCGCCAACGTGCTGGGTCCCTGGCTTGGCGGACTCTTGACGGACCAACTCTCCTGGCACTGGATCTTCTACGTCAACATGCCGTTCGGTCTTGTGGCGCTCTACTTCCTCGCGGTGCACATGCCGCATCTGGAGCCGTCCGCGCGGCACCGCTTCGACTATGTGGGTGCGCTCGCCGTCGCGGTGATGACGGTCCCGCTGCTGCTCGCCCTCTCCTGGGGCGGCAGCACCTACGCCTGGGACTCACCGACGATCCTCGGCCTCTTTGCCCTGACGCTGATCGGCATCGTCGGCTTCATCCTCGCCGAGTCGCGGAACCCGGAGCCTCTCTTCGTGCTCAATCTCTTCCGTGGCACGACCTTCCGGTGGGCCATGGTCGGCAGCTTCTTCTACGGGGCCGCCTTCCTCGGCGCCCTGCTCTTCCTGCCCTTCTACCTGGTACAGGTCAAGGGCATATCCGCGACCAATTCCGGGCTGTCCTTGACTCCCCTGACGCTTGGCGTGGTGGTCGGCAGCTTCGTCACGGGTCAGCTCGCATCGAAGCTCGGCCGCTACAAGGGCCTGCTGATCCTTGGCCTCGCCTGGCTCACCGCCATGCTCTTCCTCTTCCACGCCATCCTGACCCAGACCACGCCATTGTGGCAGATCTGGCTCGTCATGGTGCTGATCGGCGTCGGCATGGGACCGGGCATGCCCACCTACACCCTGGCGGTGCAGAATGCCGTGCCCGTCAACCGTCTCGGCCAGGCGTCGAGCGGCGCCCAGTTCTTCCGGCAAATCGGCTCGTCGCTCGGCGCGGCGTTGATGGGCGCGGTCCTCGTGGCGGCGCTGCAATCCGACGTGCCCAGGTACCTGCCACCGACCGTGCGCTCCGCGCAGCAGCAGTTCTCCGGCAGCCAGGTCGGCGCGTCGGGCACGCAGTCCATCGCCACCACCGTGCGCACCAAGTTCGGCAAGGCGAAGCGCGAGATCGACGCAGCACTGGCCGGGCGTCCCGGTGCCTATGCGGCCGTGCAGCGCGATCCGGACATTCCCAAGTCCTACAAGGCCTCGATCGCCCGCGGCGGCGTGCCGGCCGAGGTGCGCCAGGGCTTCACAAGGACGCTCGCTCTCATCAAGTCCGCGCTCGCCGGCAGTCCCGCGGCGGAGGCGGCGGTTAACAGGGATCCTGAGCTGCCCGCTGCGCTCAAGACGACCCTCGCTCACCCGCCGGCGGATGCCGCCGCGCGCGCGGCGATCCTCGCCTCGGTACGGGCCGAGATGACCGCGGCTGAGCCGAAGGCGGCCGCCTCCGCCCTGCGCCAGGCTCAGGCCGGGGTGAACGGGGCCTTCTCGAAACTGGAACGGCAGATCACCCGCGACCTCGAGCGCGGGTTCAACTTCGGCATCACCGACGCGGTGCGACGGATCTTCCTCTACGCGTCGCTGCTGACGCTGCTCGCACTGATCTTCGCCTTCCTGCTCCCCAACACGGAGCTCAGCCACCAACATCAGCCCGCGGACCATGGGGTGACGGCCACGCCGCAGCCGGAGAGCTGACTCCTCTTTCCGAGCAAACGCACGAGACCTGGCGCCTACGTGGCGCCAGATCTCGTGCGTACGCCTCTTAGCGACGGGTGCGCTTTGCGCCCGGTGACGGCTCTGTCTGCCCCTCGAGGAGCAGGTAGCGGACCACAAGCGCGGCGACGATCGCACCGACGATCGGGCCGACGATGTAGATCCAGACGCTGGTGAACTGTCCCGAGATGAGCGCGGGGCCGAGCGTTCGCGCCGGGTTCATCGAGCCACCCGTGAGCGCGCCGCCCCAGAACGCGCCCAGTCCAAGAGCGCCTCCCACCGCGAGGCCAGAGGCGAGCGGCGGGAACTTCGGGTGGAACGTCATCGACACGGCGAAGACCAGGCCGAAGGTGAGGAGAGCCTCGAGCGCCGCGCCGCGGATGCTGCCCCAGCCA
>JAJZIE010000344.1 GCA_021810725.1 Bacillota bacterium
GTGAGACAAGCCTGCGGAGGTTCCCCGCGTGCACGCAATCGGGAGGCAGTTCGACCCCTGGCCCGCAAGCGAGCGAGCGCTCTCGCCGAGGCGCGTCCACGTCGAGGCGGCCGTCGTCTCCATCCTAGCCACGGCGCTGGATCTCGCGGCGGGCCTCTACATCAATCTCGCGCTGAACTACACGAAGTCGGACGCCTTCTCCCGCGTCGCCAACGCGTTCTACGTCCTCTACAGCAGGACGCCGCACCTGGCGGCGATCGGCTTCGTCTGGAACCCCCTGCCGTCGCTTCTCGAACTCCTGCTCGTCCCGCTGAAGGCGCTCTGGCCACCGCTCGTCACCAGCGGCGTCGCCGCCGTGGTCTGGAGCGCCGTGTTCGGGGGGCTTGCCGTCTATCTGCTGGTCGAGATCCTTGCGGAGTTTCATCTCTCACCTGCGTTCCGCGCCTCGGCGGGCATCCTGTTTGCGCTGAATCCCCTCATCATTTTCTACGGCGCGAACGGCATGACGGAGGTCATGCTGATCGCGACCATGCTCGGTACCCTGCTCGGCGTACTGCGCTACCTCGGCCCCGGCAACCTCGCCACTCTCACCGCGGCCGCCCTTTGGCTCGCCGTGGGGTTCTCCATCCGCTACGAGGCCGCGCCCTTCGGTGTGTTCGTGGGTCTGGCCCTGGCGGCCGCGCTGCGCTGGCGTGGCGTACCCTGGCGCCGCATCGAATCGGCCTTGCTGCTGCTGCTGGCACCGCTCGTCTACGTCAGTGGTCTCTGGCTCTACCTCAACTGGCTGATCATGAAGAATCCGCTCTTCTTCATGGACGGTACCTATAGCAATGCGGCCTTCTCTTCCTCTGGCTCGTATCAATACGCGCTGCTTGGCCAGTTGAAAGGCCATCCCCTCGACGCCCTGGCCTTTGTCGCCAGCATGACCCTACTTTTCTGGCCTGTCATTCCCGCCGGGCTGATCGCCCTCGGGCGTCTTCTGGGACGCCTCAGGGATGGGCGGATGCTGCTTCTGTTCGCAATGAGCGCCGTCCCTCTGTTGCAGTTCGCGCTGCTTGAGCGCGGTCTCAGCAGCGGCCTCGCGCGATATTTCATCTACTTCATCCCGATGGGCGTTCTGCTCGTAGCCCTGCTGGTAGCCGATGCGAGAACGTGCCGTCGCAGTGTGCTGCTCGTCCTTGCGGCGCTCGCCCTGGCTCTCGGCGACCTTGGCACCGGCTACGCCGTGCTGACGAGCCCCATCCTCGGACATGGTGATCGCAGCGACCTCCTGGGCATCGTGCACGGCAGACCGACTCCGCAGTACGTCGCGCGGAACCAGGTGGTCACGTACCTGAATGCACACCCCACCCTCACGGTGCTCACGGACTCGGCGTACGCCTATCCGATCATCGTGCGCGTGCACAACCCTCGCCAGCTCATCATCGACTCCGACGCAGACTTCCAGAGCATCCTCGAGAATCCTCGCGGCCGCGTCGATGCCTTCCTCGTACCCGACATCGCCGGCGGACATATACCCGACGCGGTGAGCGTTGCCTGGCCAGGCATGTCCTCGGGCAAGGTCACATGGGTGCGTCTCATCGCCAGCTTCCGGAGCGCCGACATGGATGAGGAGCTCTACAGGATTCTGCCGAACGCGCCCTGAGTGGCGCCTGCGGCTGGCACGCCGGGCGATACCCCATCTGATATCCGCCCCAACACTGTGCACTCCCCGCATCTGCCGTACCAAGGAGGTGTCTCCGAGGAAGGCTGGTGCGCCGTGCGCGAGATCGAAGCCCCGCGGGGTACGGCACGGAACCATCGCCCCCGCGTCAGCGTCGTCATCCCGGCAAGAAACGAAGCGGGCTACATCCGTACATGCCTCGCATCCGTCCGCCGCGTGCTGCTCTCCGCGGGCATCCGCCCGGAGATCATTGTAGTGGACGACGGTTCCACCGACGGCACCGCGGTAGCTGTGCGGCGTTGCCCAGCGGACTGGGGCGTGCGACTTGTGCGCCGCCCCACCTCCGGCGGCAAGGGCGCTGCCGTGCTGCTGGGGTTCTCGCATACGCACGGCGACCTCGTCGCCTTCATCGACGCCGACCTGCAAGTAGCAGCGAAAGAGCTCCTGCCGATGATCGCGACAGCGAAGAGTGACCCTGACCTGACCTGCGTCGTCGCAGCGCGCACACACGATGACCGCCGCCCTCTGGAGCGGGTCTCCTCGCAGCTAGCCCGTCGGCTGGTCGGTGCGGTGCTCCGCTTGGGGGTATCCGACACGCAGGCAGGACTCAAGCTGTTTCCGGGCTGGTTCGCGCGTGACGTCCTGGCAATGGCCGTCCAAGAGAAGGGGTGGCTGTTCGACGTCGAGATGCTGCTCCTCGCCCGCGAGCACCGCCTCAGGGTCGCGGAGGTAGGGGTCGAGATGCGGGCCATTCGACCGCGCCGCACCGGTGCTGGAGCCATGCTCCGAGTCCTGCCGACCCTCATGCGCTACGCGGCCCGCAGGTGGCGTCCTCGGCCGATGCTGGCCGCCGATGGGGGCAGGGTGCCAAAAGCCTTGCGCTTCATCGTGGTGGGCCTCACGAACACCGCGGTGGACCTGCTAACCTTTCTCGGGCTTC
>JAJZIE010000345.1 GCA_021810725.1 Bacillota bacterium
GGAGGTGCCGACAACGCTGAAAGCGCATGGGGCAGCGGCAGCAAAAAGTCCGCGTTCCTTGCCACGGGAGACATCTACGGGGCGTCACCTTTGAGGAGGTCCCGAGTCGGAGGCGCACCTGCTGTAGTCAGGGCTCCGCGTCCAGGTAGTTCGCCGCCACCCGGCGCAGGGCCGCATCCGGCGCCAGGGTGAGATCGATCGGGCAGAGATCCGCACGGAACCAGTCGTCGACGAAAGGATCTGCCTGAAAGCCCTTCATCTGCCCTGCGCGCTCGAGCAGGAAGGCGGCAAAGTCCTTCGGCCCACCTCCTGGCGTACCTGCCCAGGCGGAGAGGACGTCCATGGTGTCAGGGATGCCGACGGTGCGGGCAAGGGCCCAGAGCGCAAGGGGGCCCTTCTCACGCGAGATGGTTTCTAGAGCGGGATGCGAGCCCGCCCCGGCGAGAGGCGCCTTGGCCGCCTCGGGCTGGCGGCCAAGGGCCGCCATGTGGCTCGCGATGGCGGCGTCGACGGCCGTGGGTCCACCTCGCAGCCCTTCAAGATAGTCCTGCAGGAAGTGGGCGATGGCCTCGGCAAACCGGTCGGGATCGTCCTCGAGAGGGGTCCAGAAGTGGGACACTTCGTGGGCCACTTCGCGGAACGTCCGCGCGGGGTCTTCCTCGGCTGTCTGGGTGATGATGTCGAAGAGGTTCTGCGAGCCCCAGCCAGGCGGTATGGCGACGAAGGTCGCACGGCCCTCGCCGACTGGCGGCACTCCCAGCAGCCGTTCGAGTTCCTCGAGCGCGAAGGCGCCTGCGGCGGCGGCCGACGCGGCCCAGGATTCGCCACCGGGGAGGTAGTGGACCGAGACCGGCCCTTCGCGTCGCGCCACGTAGCGTCCGGCGTAGAGATGGATGCCCGGCGTGGACGCGGTGCCCGTGCTCTCGAAGGTGAAAGCGCCATCCGGGTGCTCCGAGCGTCGGGCGCCCGCCACAAAACAGTCCCAGTAGGCGGGACAGCGCACTCTGAGCGCGAACGTCGCCCGCGACCAGGTCCCCATGAAGCCCTGCCAGGACAGGGGGCCAGGCACCGGATACCACAAGACCTCCGGCCGCAGGACGGCCACATCGCGCTGGACGGAGTCGTGCATGTAGGGCCCGAGTTCGCGGTAGCCGACCAGGGTACCGCCGTAGTGGAGGGTGAGCGTGGTCTCCGCTCCGGGCTCGAGAGCCTTCTCGAGCGTGACCGTCACGCGATTGACGAAGAGCGCGTCCGTCCAGTCGAGCGGAATCCTGCGCTGGACCTGCCGCAGCGCGAGGGGCACCCCGGACGTCTCGGCGGACGTGACCTCGAGCAGGCGGTAGAGCAGGAGCCGCACCTGGCGCACGGGCCTTGCGCCCTCGTTGCGCAGGCGCAGCGTGCCCACAAGGTCGACGCTTCCGGGAGCGTCCGCGATCGGGCTCTCGGGCGGCACCGGCGAGAGGGTCAGGCTGAGGTCGTAGTGAACTACACGCATGGACAAGCACGGTCACCTCGTGGGCCGCTCTTTCGCGATCGGAGCGTCCGCCACCTTGTCAGCCGCTGGCAGATGCCCCGGAGGATGGCGAAGGATGTGCGGCGGCCAGCGCAATGGCCGTGCGGCTGTCGAGCTCGCCGGACAGGTACCGGAATGGAACCGAAACTGCAGGGAGGGATTCCGTGTGCAAGCGGCATTGCTCGTGATCGATGCCCAGCAGGAATACTTCGCTCCCGTAGGCGGCCTCGTGGTCGAGGGCGGGCCCGAGGCGCTCTCGAAGATCAAGGAGCTGGTCGCCGCGTTTCGCGCCGCGGGGCGACCTGTCGTGCATGTGGTGCACGAGGCGCTGGACCCGGACTCCTCGGATTTCCGCGCCGGGTCGGAAGGTGCGCGCATGCATCCGGAGCTGCAGACGCTGGCAGGTGAGCCCGTCGTGAAGAAGCACTTCCCCGGCGCCTTCAGCCAGACGCCGCTCGAGGCGTACCTGCGGCGCGCCGGTGTCGACACGGTGGTGATCACAGGCTTCCAAACGCAGCACTGCTGCGACACGACCGCGAGGCAGGCCAGGGAGCGGGGTTTCAAGGTGCTCTTCACCTCGGACGCGACCGCCACACGGAACCTGCTCCTGCGGGGGGAGGTCGTGGCGGCCGGGGAGATCCAGCGGGCGACGCTCGCCGCCATGACCGGCTTTGCCGAGGTCGTCACGGCCGCCGAGGCGGCTCGGGCCGCCCAGGGCTGAGCCCGGGCAGAGGACGAGGGCGCGGCCGTGCGGCTGCGCCCTCGCGGCGTCGCGATCGCTAGAAGTCCTGGCTTGCGAACTGCTCGCCCAGGTTTCGCACGAACTGGGGACGCGCCAATGTGACCACGACCCCCGCGAGAATCCAGGCCAGGACGAGGTAGGGGAAGTAGTTGTACGGCGCCGCCGGCACGGGATAGACGTTGGACCAGAGCGTGTAGGCGAGCAGCAGCACCGCCAGGACCGGGATGGCGAACTGCGGTCCCTTCCAGCGCCCGACGCGGCCGAAGAGCCGCATCGCCGAGATCTGCGTCGTGAGGTAGACGAGCAGGAGCGAGAGTACGCCGATCGTGCCGAGGTAGCC
>JAJZIE010000346.1 GCA_021810725.1 Bacillota bacterium
GGCGCTGCGTGCGGCCGACATCGGCGTGGCCATGGGCATGGCCGGCTGTGATGTCACCAAGGAGGCGGCCGACATGGTGCTGGCGGACGACAACTTCGCCACGATCGTCGCGGCCGTCGAGGAAGGCCGCGGCATCTACGACAATGTGCGCAAGTTCGTCCGCTACCTGCTCGCTTGCAACGTGGGCGAGGTGCTCGTGATGTTCGGCGCGGCGATCGCGGGACTCGCGCTGCCACTCCTGCCGATCCAGATCCTCTGGGTGAACCTCGCCACGGACGGCCTGCCAGCCTTGGCTCTGGGCCTCGAGCCGGTGGAGCCGGACGCGCTGCAGCGGCCGCCCAGGCCGGCGGGCGAGGGTGTTTTCGCCCGCAGGCTCGGCTGGCGCATCGTCAGCCGGGGCGTCCTCATCGGCGTGTCGACGCTCGGCATGTTCACGGTCTCGCTCCTGCTGGGGGCGGGTCTGCCGCTGGCGCGTACCCTGACGTTCGCGACGCTCGTGATGAGCCAGCTTTTCCACTCCTTCGACTGCCGTTCCGAGACCCGCTCGATCATGGAGATGGGCTTCACCTCCAACCCCTACCTTCTGGTCGCGGTGCTCTCGTCGGTCGGCCTCCTGCTGGCGGCCATCTATCCGCCGTGGGCCGCTTCGACATTCCGCACCGTACCTCTGGATCTTGCGAACTGGCTGGCCGTCGTGGCAGTCTCAGGACTGGGATCATTCGGTATCGCGGCGCGGCGGCGCCTGTTGCGCCGGGCACGCGCCCGCTCGACCTGGGAGGCTGCCGTGTGGAGGTCCCGTTCCTGAAGATGCACGGCCTCGGCAACGACTACGTCTACCTCGACCTCGTGGCGCATCCCGAGCTCGCCGCCATCGACTTCTCCAGCTTCTCGCAGGCGGTGTCGGACCGGCACCTGGGCGTGGGCAGCGACGGCGTCATCCTGATCGAGCCGGGCGAAGCCACGTCGGAGCTCGGCATGCGCATCTTCAACGCCGACGGCTCCGAGGGCGAGATGTGCGGTAACGGGGTGCGCTGCCTGATGCGTTACGGCCATGCCCGCGGCTACGCGCCGCGGGTGCTTGCGGTGCACACCCGCGCCGGACGGATCCGCGGCGAAGTGCTCGGCGACGGACAGGTGCGGGTGGACATGGGCAGGCCTCGCTTCGAGCGCTCCGAGATCGGCTTTCTCGGGCAGGGCGTTCTGCGGGATGTCCCGGTCGAGACGGGGGGCGAGCGTCTCGTGGCCACCGGCATCTCGATGGGCAACCCCCACCTCGTCTGCTTCCCCGAGGAGGAACGCGACCTCAAGGAGCTGGCGCTCGGGATCGGCCCCGAGCTCGAGCGCGTGGCCTTCGCGCCACAGCGCACGAACGTGGAGTTCGCGCGGGTGCTGTCGCGGGACCGCGTCGCCATGGAGGTCTGGGAGCGGGGCTCGGGGCGCACGCAGGCCTGCGGCACCGGCGCCTGCGCGACGCTCGTCGCGGCGGCTTGGACCGGACGCTGCGGCCGCAGTGCCGACGTCGAGCTCGCGGGCGGTGTCCTGCACATCGACTGGGAACGGGATGATCACGTCTTCATGACGGGCCCGGCCGCCTTCAGTTTTGAGGGCATGTTGCTCTGGCCGCCACGAAAGGATGCTGAAACATGGTGAGGCTCGCTTCCCGCATGGACACGTTGCCGCCCTACCTCTTCGCGGCGCTCGACGAACGACGCCGGGCCGTCGAGGCGCGTGGCGTCCAAGTGATTTCGCTCGGGATCGGCGATCCGGATCTGCCGGCGCCGCCCGTGGTGATCGAGACGGTCCAGCGCGAAGCGGCGCGGGCCGCCAACCACCGCTACCCGCGCTACGACGGGCTGCCCGCTTTCCGCGCGGCCGTGGCCGCATACTACGGCAGGCGCTTCGGCGTCAGCATCGACCGCGACCGCGAAGTTCTCACGGTGATCGGCTCGAAGGAGGGTCTCGCGCATCTGATCTGGGCCTATGTCGAGGCGGGCGATGTCGTCCTGGCGCCGGACCCCTCGTACCCCGTGTACGACGCGCATACGGGCCTCGCGGGCGGTGAGGTGTTCCCCTTGCCGCTGACGGAGGAGCGCGGTTTCCTGCCCGACCTCAAGGCGATTCCGGAAGATGTGTTGAGGCGCGCGAAGCTCCTTTTCATCAACTACCCGAACAACCCGACGGGGGCCGTCGCCGATCGGGCGTTCCTGCAGGAGGCGGTGGAACTCTGCCGTCGCCACGACATTTTGCTCGTGAGCGACGCCGCCTACATCGAGATGACCCTCGAGGGAGAGCGGGCGCCGAGCGTGCTCGAGATCCCCGGGGCCAAGGACGTCGCGATCGAGTTCTACTCCCTGTCGAAGCCGTTCAACATGACGGGGTTCCGCCTCGGTGCCGCGGTCGGCAACGCGCAGGCCATCGCCGCCCTCGGCCGCATCAAGAACAATTCCGATTCGGGCCAGTGGAACGCCGTCCAGTACGCCGGCGCGGCCGCGCTGGAGCAGGACCCCGAGGCGTTCTTCGCACGGATGAACCAGATCTACCGCACGCGCCGCGACAAGCTCTGCCTCGGGCTGCGCGAGATTGGC
>JAJZIE010000347.1 GCA_021810725.1 Bacillota bacterium
CACGGCGATCATCGACGTCGCCGGCCTCTCCTTCCTGGGCATGGGCGTTCAGCCGCCGACGGCGGACTGGGGCGCCATGCTCTCGGACGGCCAGAACTTCATCCTGACATCGCCCTGGCTGGTGCTGGCGCCCGGCATCGCGATCCTGATCGTGGTGCTGGCGGCGAACCTCGTGGGCGACGGACTGCGCGACGCCCTCGACCCGCGCATGCGGCACCAGGCTTAGACGTCCCGAACCCAAAAGGAGATGACCCAGGTTGTCTGAAGGCCTCAAGGACTTCCGCGACCGTACGGCGTTCGTCACAGGCGCGGCCCATGGCATCGGTCGCGCCATCGCGGTGCAGCTCGCGAGCCGCGGCGCCCGCGTCTACGCCGCGGACGTGCTGGAACAGGACCTCGCCGAGACCAGGGCGGCCGTGCAGGCGGTCGGCGGGGAGATTGTCGCCGTCGGCCTCGACGTGACCGACTCTGTCCGCGTGACCGAGGCGATCGACGGGGCGGCCGCCGGCGGCGGGCTCGACATCCTTGTCAACGTGGCGGGCGGCGTGCTCGGGCAGGTCGGGCGGCCGATCGAGGAGATCTCGGACGACGACTTCCTCTCGATCGTCCGGGTCAACCTGCAGGGCGCCTTCCACACGACCCGCGCCGCGGCGCCGCACATGAAGGCGAAGTCCTACGGGCGGATCGTGAACATCTCGTCGGGCGCCGGCCGCTCGGTGAGCCTGACCGGCATCCAGGCCTACGCGGCCGCCAAGGCGGGGCAGATCGGCTTCACGCGTCAGATGGCCCACGAACTTGGCCCCTTCGGCATCACCGTCAACAACGTCGCGCCGGGCTTCGTGCGCTCGAACCCCACCACGGAGCGCCAGTGGCAGTCCTACGGCGAGGAGGGGCAGGCGAAGCTCCTGGCCGCGATCCCGATGCGCCGGCTGGGCCAGGCGGAGGATATCGCGAACGCCGTCTGCTTCTTCGCGTCCGAGGCGTCCGGCTGGATCACCGGCCAGACGCTTAGCGTCGATGGCGGAAGGTTCATGCAGTAGGGAGATGCACGACGTGTCGCGCCAAGCGCATGCGCTTCAGTCGCTCGATGAATTGTGCCGTCAGATCGATCGCGATCGGCTCATCGCAAGCACCCGGGACGTCTCCCGGGAGGTGCGGCTTTCGGGCAGCGCCGAGGAGTGGCGGGCCTTCGAACTGCTCGCCGGGCGCCTCGAGGCCCTCGGCGCCCAGGTGCGCCTGACGCAGCATCCGGGATACGTGAGCTGGCCGGGACCGGCGAGCCTCGAGGTCTCGGGCCTCGGCAGCCTGCCCTGCATCACGCACGCCATGGCGAGACCCACGCCAGGACTCGAAGGATGCATCGTGGACCTCGGCGCCATGGCGCCGGACGAGGTCGCGAAGACGAACGCCCAGGGCAGGATCCTGCTGCTCGACGGCGTCGCGAATCCCGCCCGCGTCAAGGCGGCGGAGGCCGCCGGGGCGATCGGGGAGATTTTCGTCAGCGGCGAGCACCGCCACGAGATGATCATCTCGCCCGTCTGGGGAAGCCCCGGCGCCCGGGACCTCGCGCACCTGCCGAAGACGCCGTCGGTCTCCATCGACCAGGCGACCGGGGAGATCCTGCGCCGCCACCTCCAGAAGGGGCGCGCACGGGCGACGATCCGCGCGGAGGTCGACACGCGCTGGCGCCAGCTGCCGCTCTTGCAGGCGGATTTTCCGGCACCGGACGGCGAGCGGGACTTCGTGCTCCTCTCGGGCCACGTGGACTCCTGGCACCTCGGGGCGATGGACAACGGCAGCGCGAACGCCTTGATGCTCGAGATGGCGCACCTGCTCGCGCCGCTCCGCGACTCCTTCCGGCGCGGACTGAGGCTCTGCTTCTGGTCCGGGCACTCGCACGGCCGCTACGCGGGATCGGCCCGCTACGCCGATGAGCACTTCTTCGAATTGCGCGAGCACTGCGTCGTGCACGTCAACGTCGACTCGCCCGGCGGCCAGGGCGCGACCGACCTCAGCCACGCCATCACGAGCGCCGAGTACTGGCTCCTCGCGCGCGACAGCGCGGGTCCCGAAAGCGAGGTCCCCTACGTCGGCACGCCGCCGCTGCGGGCGGGCGACGAGTCGTTCCTCGGCATGGGCGTGCCGGCGCTCTTCATGGAGGTCTCCGAACAGCCCCCGGGCAGCGAGGGCGGTTCGGGCGTCTCGGCCGGCGGTGGCCTCGGCTGGTGGTGGCACACCCCCGAGGACACGGTCGACAAGCTCGACCCGGACTTCCTGGTGCGCGACGCGCGCATCTACCTGCGCTCGCTCTACCGCCTGCTGACGGAGCCGGTGCTGCCGATGCAGGCGGCGGCCGCCGCCGAGGAGGTCCTGAGGGAACTCGAGGCTCGCGCCCGGGCGTCGGGCGGACGTCTGGACCTTGACCTGCCCATAGGGCTTGCCCGGCAACTCGGCCGCCGCGCGCAGGAGTTGGACGCGGAGGCCGAAGACCTGCGCCGGGCCGGACCGGACGCCGACGCCAGGCGCGCGCGCCGGGCCAACCGGCGGTTCATGGGCATGCAGCGGGCCTTGGGCCCGGTGCGC
>JAJZIE010000032.1 GCA_021810725.1 Bacillota bacterium
GTCCACCGCGGGTGTCACGCGGGCCGCCTCCATGAGGCGCAGGCCGTCGCGCACCACGTAGCGCTCGCCGCGCGCAAAGAAGTACACATCAATGCCGCCGAGTCCGATGGCATCCACCTGACCATCGTGCTCGCGAATGAGCTGCTCCGCGCGGGCCAGGTCGCCGTCGGTGCCTTTGCGGCTGAGCTCGATCTCCTCGCCGAGCATGGACACCCGCACCGTGTGGTCGCGCTGGGACGATCCGAGCGAGACACCAAGGACGCGCTTCATCGTACTAGCCTTCTTTCTGAGGCTTGGGACGCTGCTGAGGGAAGAGGATCACCTCACGCAGGGACGGGGCGTCGAAGAGCAGCATGCACAGCCTGTCCACGCCGACGCCAAGGCCGCCGGCAGGCGGCATGCCGTATTCAAGGGCGAGCAGGAAGTCTTCGTCGATCCCATGCGCCTCCTCGTCACCAAGTTGACGCTGCCGCGCCTGCAATTCAAAGGCAGCGCGCTGGGCCTGCGCGTCGTTCTGCTCGCTGTACGCGTTGCCGAGCTCCATGCCCAGCAGGAACGCCTCGAACCGCAGGGCATACCTGGGATCCGGAGCCTGCTTCGCGAGCGGCGACATCAGCGAAGGGTGGTCGAGCACGAAGGTCGGCTGGCGTAGAGTTGGCTGCGCGTAGTGCTCAAAGATGTCGTCCATGATCTTGGCGAGCGGCTGCCCGGGGTCGATGCCGGCCGCCGCCGCGGCTCCCCGCCAGTCGTCCTCGCCGTGGAAGCGGTCGAGATCAGGTCCGCCTTGCTCGGCCACGAGTTCCGCGAAGGTGGCCCGCCGCCACCTGACCCCGACATCGATCTCCTCGCCCTGAAAGCTGAAGCGTGTGGTGCCGTTGGCGGCCATCGCGGCGTTGCGGACCAGTTCCTCCGTGAGGTCCATCATGACCTCGCGGTCGGCGTACGCCTCGTAGCACTCCAGCATGGTGAACTCGGGGTTGTGCCGCGTCGAGATGCCCTCGTTGCGGAAGACGCGTCCGATCTCGTAGACGCGCTCGAAGCCGCCGACCAGAAGGCGCTTCAGATGCAATTCGAGCGCGATGCGCAGGTAGAGCTGCATGTCGAGCGTGTTGTGGTGCGTTTCGAACGGGCGCGCCGAAGCGCCACCCGCCATCGCGTGCAGGACGGGAGTCTCGACTTCGAGGTAGCCGCGGTCGTCCAAGGTGCGACGCAGCGAGCGCAACACGGCGGAACGGCGCCGGAAGATCTCCCGAACCTCCGGGTTGGCCATGAGATCGAGATACCGCTGGCGATAGCGCAGGTCGGTATCCTGCAGTCCGTGGTACTTTTCGGGCGGCGGTCTCAGGGCCTTGCCGAGCGGGACGAACATCGTCGCGTCGATGGACGGCTCGCCGCGCCGCGTGCGGAAGACCTTGCCCTCGACCCCCAAGAAGTCGCCGAGATCCATGAGGTCCAGAAGCTTGAAGGTCTCGTCGCCCACGCCGTCACGCCGCGCGTAGATCTGGATGCGCCCCGTCTCGTCGTGCAGGTCCAGGAACGCAGACCCGCCATGCAGCCGGACGGCCCGCAATCGGCCCGCGACACGCACCGGCTGCCCGAGGAGTTCATCGCAGCGCGCCACCACGTCGGCCGCGTGGTGCGTCGCCACGTAGCGCTGGCCATACGGATTGATGCCCAGGGAGACGAGCTCCCTGAGCTTGTCGAATCGCTGGGGTTCGGGCCAGACCTCGGCCCGTGGCTCTTCGGGGTTCACCTAGCGTCGGACTCCCAGCACCTCGACACGCAAGGTGCCGGCCGGTACGCCGATCGCGACCACCTGACCCACGTGGGTGCCCAAAAGCGCCTTGCCCACGGGAGACTCGTTGGAAATGCGATTCTCGGCGGGATCGGCTTCCGTGGAACCGACGATGACGTATTCATAGGTCTCGTTCTCGTCCAGATCGCGCAAAGTCACCTGGGAGCCGATCGCCACGACCTCCGGGTCGCCGGCTGCCTCCTCGATGATCTTGGCGTTGCGCAACATCTTTTCAAGCGTCAGGATGCGACCCTCGATGAAGGCCTGCTCATTCTTGGCGTCCTCATACTCGGAGTTCTCCGAGATGTCGCCGAACTCGCGGGCCTGCTTGATGCGCTCCGCTACTTCACGGCGCCGCACGGACTTGAGGTGTTCGAGCTCCTGTTCGACCTTCTTGAGCCCCTCGTTCGACAGGAGTACTTCCTTCTCCAAAAACGGCACCCCTCTCAACCGTCGTCACGATGTGCCATTCGAAAAACGGACGGACAGCCCCGCGCGGGGGTGCCCGCCTCTGAACGCTCGCGCGTATTATATTCCGGGTGCTCCGGGCTGTCAACGCATGCCAACGGTCCCTTGGCCGGTAGTTCCAACGTGAAGCGAATGGAGCAAGGCCTCGAGTTCCACGGTGTCGACCGCACGATCCTCCGTCATCGGCGACGGGCCGAGCCGCAGCCCCGCGACTTCCCTTCCGAGGAGCGCGGAGGCCAAGGCGAACCAGTGGTCGGACGTCACAAGCACGACGTGGTCGAGTGTGCGCAGGCGCGCCACCGTCCCGAGCACCTCGTTCAGCAGCGCCATCCCCGACCGCTCGTTCAGATACGCCTGCCGCTCGGCCTCGGAGAAGAGCAGAACGAAATCCACGCCGTTCCTCTCGCAGACCGCACGCACCTCGTCGCGATTCGCTACCGGAAAGCCGACGAGTCCGATCGAGCCTCCCTTGTGCAGTTCGGCGAGCGTCTCGAGGCGCGAGACGAAGCTGCGATCGACGGAGAAGCGCTCCGCCGTCGCCTGCTGAGACAATCCAGCGGTGCGCAGGCGCAGCATCTCGTCGATGGTGGCCTGCAGACGACGCCTGCTCAGGGTCTTGTCGCCGATGTGGATCAGGTCGTCCATGCGCCTTGCCGCCTCCAACTCTGCCACCATAGCACCTTCCCGCGACACGCGCGAACGATGACGCGTGCTATACTCGTTCTGCCAGAAAGACCCGCGAGTCGCAAGGAGGCGCGATGGGGTGGAACTGACGTTCCTGGGCCATGCGACATGGCTTGTCCGCACCGGGGGGAAGTCCCTCCTGATCGATCCCTTCATCACCGGCAACCCGACCTCGACGGCGCGGGCCGACGACATCGCCTGCGACTACGTGCTCATCTCGCATGCGCACGGCGACCATATCGGCGACGCGGAGGCGATTCTCCGGCGCACGGGGGCCGTCGCGATCACGACGAACGAGATCGGCTCGGACCTGCAGGGCAAGGGTCTGACCGTGCACCCCATGCACCTCGGCGGCAAGAGGGCGTTCCCCTTCGGCAGCGTCAAGCTCGTCACCGCCCTGCACGGCTCGGGCATCGCAGGCGGTCACGCCTGCGGCTTCCTGATCGAGTCCGACGGCAGGAAGCTCTATTTTGCGGGCGACACCGCCCTGAGCCTGGACATGCAGCTTTTGCGCGACGTCTGGGGCCCGATCGACATCGCCCTTTTGCCGATCGGATCGTACTTCACGATGGACGCCGACGACGCCGCGGTGGCCTGCCGCTTCATCGCGCCGAAGGTGGTGGTGCCGATGCACTACAACACGTTCCCGCTGATCGAGGTGGATCTGGACCACTTCAAGGCGCAGGTGGCGAAGGAGAGCCCGTCCACCGAAGTGGTGGTGATGGCTCCGGGAACCTCGCGCACCTTCTAGGCCGGCGAAGATCCAAAGGTCCCCGTCGCTACGCGGCGGGGACTTTCTTAATTCCTTCAGCATGGCTTCGGCGCCTGCGCGACAGATCAGAGGGCCCTGAAGAGCACCTGCGGTCCGGCCGCCTCCTCCAGGACCCGCCCCGCGTCCTTCAGGGCGTCCAGTTGTCCGAGCGTTTCGGAGATCGCGAGGAACGGGTCCGCCCCACGTTCCATCGGAAAGAGCTCCTGGCTCAGGGCGAAGGCGTTCTTCGGCGCTTGGGCCAGGAGCCCGCGCACCTTCTCCTGACGGCTGGACATCTGGGCCTCGTAGCTGTCGATCAGGCCGATCGGGTCGGCGACTTCACCACGGTGGCCCGGCAACCACGGCACGCTGGGCAGGCTCCGTACCCGCTCGAGACTCGTCCGGTAATCCTGCAGCGATGGCCGCCTGCCCTCCGGTCCCACCTCGAAGATCGGGTTCGGCGTGATACCCTCGATCAGCAGGTCGCCACCCAGCATATAGGTCGGCGCCTGCAGGCAGAGATGTCCGGGCGCGTGCCCCGGCAGCACGAAGGCTTTGAGTCCGTCGCCCCCCGCCGCCAGCAGATCGCCCTCCAGCACCGGCTCATATGTGTTGAGCGGCGCCATGAAACTCACGATGCGGCTGAGTTCCCCGCGCATCGCGGCGAGGATGCCTTCCGGCACCCCATGCCGCCGGAGCAGGGCCTCGCTCGCGTCCTCGTCGCCGCGAGGCGAGGCGGTGCGCAGCGCCGCTTCGGGGTGCATCCGCAGCACGGCACCGCTCCGCTCGGCCAGGAGCGGGGCATACCCCGCGTGGTCCGGATGATGGTGCGTCACGATCACCTGTCGGATGTCGCCGATCGCGACGCCCGCCTCGGCGAGACCCCTCTCGAACGCCTCCTGCGCCGGAGGGTAGAGCGGTCCCGGGTCCACGACCGTGACGGGGTCGAGCGCGTAGACGTACGCATTCACGGGCCCGACCGCGAACGGCGTCGGCAGAACGATGCGCGTTGGCCGCAACGAGAGATCCCCTCCCCTGGCAGCCATTCGCGCCAACGGTCTGGCTCACCTTGTTAGCGGCGCCGCCTGCCGTGCATCATCGCGAGTAGCAGAGGTCCCGCGCCCGCGACGGCCAGAATCAAGACGACGAAGAGAAGGATCATCAGGAGCACGAACACGCAGTCGCCCCCTTTTGGGCCGAACCGTCCCAAAGGGAAGCATCCCTCGCCATGCGGGGCCTATGCCGCATAGCCGCTGCGCGGCACGCGCAGGCTAGCAGCGCTTGGAGGCGACCCAACATGGGCAAGCTCGTCGAACTGCGCGCATGCGACATCTGCCAGCGTCTCACCCTGCGACGCAAGCTGCGTCTCTATTGCGACATGCTGCTCTGCCGCGACTGCTTCCACCGCTACGGCTACTCCTGAGCCGACGACGCAGGAGGGCGCCCGTCCGGCGCGAATGGCATCGGCAGGAGTGATCTCTTGGCCGTCGTCCTCGTCGCTGGCGCAGCGCTCAAGGGAACCTTGGATTGTCGCGCCGCCACCCGCGCCTTGGCGCAGGGTGTGCGGCGCGCAGGCCATGTACCGCTGCCCCTGCCGATCGCGGACGGCGGCGACGGATCTCTGCTCGCGCTCGAGGCGGCCGGCTTCAGGCCGCGCAGGGCGGAGACGCACGACGCCCTGGGTCGGCCTGTGCAAGGGCGCATCGCGTTTCGCGGCCGCGATCGCGTCGCGGCCGTGGAATTCGCGGAGGCGGCCGGCCTTTGGCGGGTGGAGGGAGTCGGCTACGATCCCTGGACCGCCACCAGCTATGGCGTGGGAGAGCTGCTGCTCGCCGCGCGGCGTCTGCGGCCGGAGCGCATCCTGCTCCTCCTCGGTGGTTCCGCCACGCAGGACGGCGGGCTTGGCATCCTGCAAGCCCTGGGCGCCCGCCTGATTCCAGCGTCCGAGGGGCGGTTCGCCGCGGCCCGCGACCTCATGGCGCTTACCGCGCTCAACCTCGATCCTGCCCGCCGGCAGTTCACCGGCATGCGCTTCGAGGCGGCGCATGACGTGGACCACGTGTTGTCGGGCCCCCGGGGCAGCGCCTTCGGGTTTGCGTTGCAGAAGCATTTCCCGCCGGAAGACCTGGACCGCCTGGACGAGGGGCTCCGGCATTACGGCGATCTGCTGCAAGCCGCGAGCGGGCTCGAGCCGCAGGTGCCCGGAGCAGGCGCCGCGGGCGGAGCGGGCGCGGCGGCTCGGGCGGTCGGCGCGGCACTGCGCCCCGGGGCCGACTGCATCTTCGAGTTGCTGGAGGTCCAGAAGGCCCTTGAGCAGGTCGACGCCGTGCTCACGTCGGAGGGGCAGGTGGACGCCACGACATGGCAAGGCAAGGGCCCCGGCGTGCTGAGCCGCATGGCCCGCCGCGCGGGCAAACCCCTCGCCATCATCTGCGGCAGCCGGCGAGGCGATGCGCCCGACGGCACCCTGGTGGAGACCGCCGCCGAAGGGCTGAGCGCCGGTCCGGCAGACATCGCGCGCGCCGCCCAGCGCTCGCTGGCGCGGCTTCTGTCCTGAAACGACACAGGCGGCCGGGCCCTTCTTGGGCTCGGCCGCCTGCACGTCATGGTCAGCCGAGCCGTCGCACCTCGTCGATGAGATGCGGCAGAATTTCGAGCGCGTCGCCGACGAGGCCGTAGTCCGAGATCTTGAAGATGGGCGCCTCGGCGTCCCGGTTGATCGAGACGATCGTGCGGCTGCCCAGCACGCCCGAGATGTGCTGCACGGCCCCCGAGATCCCCACGTTGATGTAGAGCGCGGGCGCGATGTTCTTCCCGGTCTGGCCGATCTGCTCGCTGTGCGGGCGCCAGCCGGCATCGACCGTGGCGCGCGTCGTACCCACCGCCGCGCCGAGGAGATCCGCCAGTTCCTCGACGAGATGGAAGTTCTCCGGATCCTTGAGACCGCGACCGCCCGCCACGACGACGCTGGCCTCGGTCAGCTCGGGGCGCGTCGCGGCCTGGCGGCGCACTTCCCGCACGCGGCAGTGCACCGATGCGGGATCGACTGCCACCTCGAGTTCGCGCCGCTGGCAGGTCGCCGCTCCCGCCCCGGCGGGAGAGAAGGCGTTCGGACGCACCGTGGCGACGGTCACGTCGCTGAGACTCGCCACCTTGGCGATCACCTTGCCCGAGTAGACGCTGCGTTCGGCGATCAGGCGGCCGTCCTCCACGGCCAGGTCGCCGAGGTCGGCAAGGAGGCCGGCCTGCATGATGCCCGCCACGCGCGGCGCGAGATCCCGGCCAAACGAGGTGGAACCGAGGAGAACGAGCGGCGCGGACACTTCCTTCGCCGCCTGGACGACGGCCGGTGCCCAGGCTTCGGCGGCATACGTCGCAAAGGCTTCGCCCTGCACGGTCAGGCAGAGATCGCAATCGAGGGCCATGGCCGCGTCCACCGCAGCCGGGTCGGCACCAACGAGCAGCAGCGCGACGCCGTCCGCTCCCAGGAGTGCCTGAGCTTTGCGGGCGGCCGCGGCGAGCTCGGCCGAGATCTTCTTGAGCGATCCGTCGCTTTGTTCCAAGACCGCAAGAATCACCGGATGACGCCTCCTTAGATCAGCTTGGCTTCCTCGTGCAGGATGCGGACGAGCTCCTTGGCCGCCGCGGCGGGTTCGAGTCCCGAAAGGATCTTGCCCTGCGCCCTGGCCGGCGGCAGCTCCAGCGAGCGCGTCTCCAGCACGGGTTGTCCCAGCGTAGCGCCATCGACAGCGATCTGGCGGATCTCCTTGCGCTTGGCCTTCATGATGCCTGGCAGCGATGCGTAGCGTGGCGTATTGAGCCCTTCCTGCGCCGTCACGACGACCGGCAGGCTGAAGTCGAGCACCTCGACGCCGCCCTCCACCTCGCGCTCGGCGACGCCCGCGTCACCCGAGAGCTCCAGCTTCGTCACCTCGGTCACGTGGGGCCAGCCGAGCTCGGTCGCCACCAGCGCACCGACCTGGCCCTGCTCGTCATCGGCCGCGGAGCGGCCAGCGATCACGATGTCGGCCGCGAGTTCCCGCACGGCCTGTGCGAGCGCCTTGGCCACCGTCAAAGGATCGCTGGCGGGCGCCGTGACGCGAGCCGCCTCGTCGGCGCCCATGGCCAGGGCGGTGCGCAAGGCTTCCTCCGCCTTCGCCTCGCCGAGCGTCACGACGCAAACGGTGGCCCCATGCTTTTCCTTGATGCGCAGAGCCTCTTCCACAGCCATTTCGTCATACGGGTTGACGATCAGGCTGGCGCTCTGCCGGTCGATGTCCTGCTTTCCATCCGCAAGCTTGATGCGCGCAGCGGTGTCCGCGACCTGCTTTACCAGCACGACGACCTGCAAGAACTGACCCTCCTCCGACCAAAACACGCCAAGGCGATTATAACGCCTGCAGTCAGGTCGTCAGAAGGCCGAGGTAGGTCTCGATGGCTGCGCCCGCGCCGCCCTCCCGCACCCCTCCCGTCACATAGCGGGCCACTTCGCGCACAGGCCGCGGCGCATCGGCCATCGCGACGCCGAACCCGGCCCTCGCGATCATCTCGCGATCGTTCCAGTCGTTGCCGATCGCGATCACCCGCGACCAGTCGAGGCCGAGCCGCTCAAGCACCACCTCGACCCCGCTCGCCTTGTCGACGCCGGTGGCGACCAGTTCGAGCGGCCCCACCGGGGCGGTCTCCTCGACGCCCTCGATCTCGCCTTCGAGCCACGTCCTGGCCTCGGCAGAGCCGGGTCCGAACAGGTCGATCTTGTAGACGGGCATGCCGGGGGCCTGTTCGTAGCGGCCCTGCACCAGGCGGCGTTCGCTCAGGTCCCAGAGCGCGCGCCGCAGGCGGCCGGGCGAGCGCAGGGCCCCGCGCCGCCAGAGATGGCGCCACGGGTGCAGCGCGACCGCACCCGCCTGCACGAACAGTCCCTGGCGTGTGGAGAAGCCCACGCTGACGCCATGCTTTCGGCATAGTTCCGCCACCCTGGCCACCGCCGGCCGCGGCACCTCCGTGGCCCGCCACGGCGGTCCGTCCTCGGGGTCGAGGACAAGCGCGCCGTCGCAGGCGATGAGGGGACAGTCCGCAAGCCCGAGATCGCGCGCAAAGCGGCTGCTGGTGGCCACGCGGCGCCCTGTCGCCACCACCGGCAGGAGACCGGCGTCACGCGCTTCCCGGATCGACTGCAGATCGCTTCTCAGGATCTCGAGCCCACGGTGCACCAAGGTGCCGTCGAGGTCGATGGCCAGCACACCTCGGTACTCCACCGCTAACGGACACCTCCTGTCATGAATCTGCCGATGCTGCGACAGACCTCGCGTGGCGCCTCAAGCGTCAGCATATGCCCTGCGCCGGGAATGACCTCAAGCTCCGCCGAGAGCGCCTCGGCCAGCGTCCGCGCGTATTTCTCGGGCGTCATCCGGTCGCGGTCGCCGACCAGCACGAGAGCCCTCTTGTGGATCTCACCGAGCCGCCCGAGCACATCGAACGCGTCGCAAGCGAGGAAGTCGCCGTACTGCACCTGACGGTCGGCGTCCGGCAACCTGCCACGGGCCTCGGGCGAGGCGTCGGGAGCGAACATGAGGTCCACGAACGTCTGCGGCATCTCTTCCCCCGCCGCCAAGGCCGCAAGCAGGTCCGGATGCACGCGCAGACGGCCGCCCGTGGCGATCAGGACAAGGCCGTCCACCATCTGCGGCTGCGCCAGGGCGGCCTCGAGCACGATGGCCCCTCCCATGGAATGGCCGCCAAGGCAGAGCCCATCCGGACTCACCCGGCGAGCGACATCCAGAACGAGCGCGGCGTACGAGGGCACGTCGCGGAAACCCTGGCCAGGGGATCGTCCATGCCCCGGGAGATCGATCGCCCAGGTGCCCGCCACGGCCTGGAGCTGCTCGGCGAAAATGGACGCGTCCTCTCCCGCCCCATGCACCAGGAGACAGGGCCCACCCACGTCACCGTAGGCGACGAGGGAACCTGCGCCCGTCTCGATCATCCTTTGCGCCAAGGCCAAGGATCTTGCACTCCCCTCCGCTACCTGCCATCCAGAAAGCGCCGCACCGACGCGTGATGGTCGGCGCCGCGCCAAAGCTTCTCGAACTCACGTTTCGCCCTCTCGGCACCCTCCGTGTCGCCGCGCAGCGACGACACCACCGCGGCGGCCAGTTGGCGGTCCTGGAACGCGGCCTGCCGCAAATAAGCCGGTAGATCCGCAGGAATGAGGACGCGATCGACAAGGCCGAGGCTGCGCGCCTCCGCGACGCCGACCCGGCGCGCCGTGAGCAGGAGATCGAGCGCCCTCCCCCGGCCGACGCGCTCCGCCAAGGCCACACCGCCACCCCAGCCCGGACTGAGGCCCACGTTCACCTGGACGAACTGAAAAGCGGCGCCCGGCGTCGCGCACACCACGTCCGACGAGGCGACGATCTCGGCCCCTCCACCCACGGCGAGGCCCTCGACGTACGCGATCACCGGGATCGGCGCCGCCCGCAGCACCGCCAGGGTGGCGCGCATCTCGGTCATCACGCCGAGTGCCAGGTCGTCGTCGTCCCTGAGCGCGGCGAGGTCGCCGCCGGAGCAGAAGACAGGGCCGGCGCCTCGCAGACAGATCGCGGAAGCCTCCCCGACCGCCTGGCGGACGGCCTGCGAGAAGCGGCGCGAAAGCTCCTCGTCGACCGCGTTGCGGACCTCGGGGCGGTTGAATGTGAGGAGCACGACGTTGCCCATGCGTTCCTGCAAGAGACTGGCCAAAGGCTTCGCCTCACTTCAGTGACGAAGGTATCACGCTGGTGGCCGGCGCTGCCGGCTACTCTTCCACGTTTGCTCCGGCGGCCCTGAATACCTCCTGACCCTCGCTCAGCACCAGCAGCGGGTCGTCGCCATGCTCGGGACCCTGCCGATAGAGCACGAGGTCGGCGCGGGCTCCTGGCGCCAGGTCCTGGCTGCGGACTCCGACGCTCTGGTAGACCCCATCCCGGTACCCTCGCAGCGCCAGTCCAAGATCCAAGCCATGGCGCACACCACCGCCAACCGCATCGGCACCGAGCGCCCACTTGAGGTTGAGCGCCGGCGAAGGGCTTTCGACCGGCGCATCCGACCCAAGAGCCAAGCGCGCACCGGCATCGCTGAAAGCGCGGTAAGGATACGCCCGGGCAAGCCGGTCCGCCCACGCCCTGCGCGCGTCCGCGAGATCCTGCTCGAGGTGGCACGGCTGGATGGAGGCGGTGATGTCGGCCGCCGCAAGTCGCTCGGCGAATCCCTCGGGCACCAGCTGCAGGTGCTCGATGCGGTGCGGCGCGTCGGCCGGCGGCAACACTTCGAGGAGTCCCAGGGCCGCCTGTGCGGCCGCGTCCCCGATGGCGTGCACCGCGAGGGAGAAGCCACGCCGCGCAAGGCTGCGCATGGAGCCGCGCAGATCTTCCGGATCGTGCCGGGGCAAACCCGTGCCGGGAGCGTCGGCATACGGCGCCAGCAGCCACGCCGTGCGTGAGCCGAGGGTGCCGTCGAGGAAGTACTTCGCCCCCACGAGCGCCGACCGTCGCCCCAGCCGCCGGGGCCGCTGACCCCGGCCGATGCTGGCCGCCGTCTGGTACACGTACGCCTGGAACGGAAGCCGGGCCGTGGCGGAAGCGACCGCCGCGACGCCTTCCGGGGTCTCGAACGTCACCGCGCCGACAATGCCGCGTCGCCAGAGATCGCGAATGGCACGCTCCACGGCGGCCTCCGCGCCACCCTGGTCCTGGTCCGCCGCCGCTGCCAGCGGCAGCGCCGCGGTCTCGCGCAAGAGTCCTGTGGGCAGGCCGTCAGGTCCCCGTTCCACTGCGCCGCCGGGCGGCACGTGTCGGTCCAGACCGAGGGCCAGCACACTGCCGGGATCGCTGAGCAGGGTGTGCAGGTCGTGGGCCCAGACCCGCAGTGGCGCGAGGCGCCGGAGGAGGTCCTGGTCCCTGGACAGCTCGATCAGCAGGCTGGTGCTTGCCCCTCGGCCCCGCAACCACCCGTCCTGCGCGCCACGCGCGGCGAGGAGCTCATTGCGCGCCTCGGGAGCGGCAAGACCGGCAAGGTCGAACTCAGCCAGAGCGCGGCCATACGCTAGCAGGTGCAGATGACCATCCAGGAGACCGGGCAGGAATCGTCCGGCAACCCTGCGCACGGTCGCCCCAGGGAACCGGCGGCGCAGCCGATCGCCGGGGCCGAGCGCAAGAATGCGCCCTCCGCCCACGGCCACGGCGTCTTGTCCCGCGACCTCCGCACCGTGATAGATCACGATCTCCTCCATTCCCTCCAGCCCCTCCCCACCGGAAATTGCCGGGCGACCGGCCGAAGGTACCGGCGCAGGCACGCGCCATGGAGCCGTCGCGGCCGCGGATACCCCTCCCCCATGTCCGAGCATAGCATTCGCACCTTGCGATGGGCGACGCAACGCCCTTTACACCCCGCCGAGCCATGTGCTAGCGTCCCAGCAGAAAGGTGGGTACGTCTTGCCGCAGCAGGCTCCCTGCCCACTTGCGCGCGCCGCCGCCATCGTTGGCAACCGCTGGACGCTGCTCATCCTGCGCGATCTCAGCGAAGGCAGCCGGCGGTTCGGCGAACTGCAGTCATCCCTGGCGGGAATCTCGCCAAAGACCCTCTCGGATCGTCTCAAGACCTTGGAGCGCCAAGGCGTCGTGCGACGCTGCGAGCATCGCGGCGCCCCCGTGCGCGTGACCTATGAACTGACGGCGAAGGGCCTCGGCCTTCTACCTGTGCTGGACTCCCTACGCACCTACGGCGAAACCTACCTGTAGCCGATTGCCGCCGCCTGTCCGAGTGGAGTGGGGGGGTTAGGTGCAGCCAAGCTACCGCCGCCTCGTCGTCCGGCGCACCGTCGCGGTGCTTGCCATCCTCAGCGTGCTGGCCTTGGGCTTGGTCGTTCGCCTGACCTACCTGCAGGTCATCGCGGGATCGATCTACGGGCAGGCCGCGCTCGCCGAGCAGTATGCGCACCTGCCGCTGCCGCCCGTCCGCGGCTCGATCACCGATCGCAACGGCCGCGTGCTGGCCCTCGAAACGCCGGGGGAAGCGCTCTGGGCCATGCCCCGCTCGATCCGCGACCCACGCACCATGGCGAGGCAGCTGGGACCGATCCTCGGGGAGAGCGCCGCCAAGCTCGAGAAGGTGCTCGCGTCCCGCCAGGCCTTCGTCTGGCTGTCCTATCACGTCACGGTCGGGCAGGCCGCCCGCATCCAGGCCCTGGGCACCTACGACGGGCTCGGCCTGCAGCCCGTTTCCTGGCGCATCTATCCGCAGGGCGATCTGGCGGGCGCGGCCATCGGCTTTGTCGGCGTCGACCAGACGGGACTGGCCGGGGTCGAACTCAGCTACAACAAGCAGCTCAGCGGGAAGCCGGGCACGGAGGTCGTCAAGGTGGACGCGCTCGGCAATCCGCTGCCGCAGTATGGCGTCCACGTGACGCCCGCGGTGCCTGGCGACGGCCTCGAGACGACGCTCGACCTCTCGATCCAGGCCTTCGCCCAGCAGGACCTCGCTGCGGCCGTCAAACTGCGGCACGCGAAGGGTGGCCGCATCCTGGTGCTCAATCCGAACACCGGCGGGATCCTGGCCATCGCCCAGTACCCTGAGCCGAACCCCGCGAACTGGCAGAACTACCCGCAGACGGAGTGGGCGGACGAGCCCATCCAGTATGCCTTCGAGCCCGGGTCCACGATCAAGCCCGTGACCGCCTCGGCGGCCCTCACGACCGGTGTCGCGACCCCGAGCTGGTCGATCATGGACAAGGGTTCCATGGTCATCGACGGCATCCGCATCTTCGACTGGATCCCGACCGGCTTCGGGCGGCTCACCTTCGACGGCATCATGGAGGAGTCGTCGGACGTGGGCTTCGCCACGCTCGCGATCGATATGGGCGCGTCGGCGCTCTACCACTTCTACGATCTCTTCCACTTGGACAGGCTCACGGGCGTCGATCTGCCCGGTGAGACGCCGGGGCTCATCCCGCCCGAGAACCAGGCCACGAAGCTCGACCTCGGCGAGATGGGCTTCGGCCAGACGATCGCCATCTCGCCCATCCAGCTCGCCGCGGCCGTCTCCGCCGTGGCCGACGGCGGGATCTGGCACACGCCGCACATCGGCAAGGCGCTGCTGCTCCCCGACGGCGGGAAGCAGGTGCTCAGCTTCCCCTCGCAGCGCGTGATCACGCCCCTCGTCGCAAGCGAGGTGCGGACGGCGATGCTCAAGGTGGTCACGAAGGGCACCGGCAACCTGGCCCAGGTCAAGGGATACGAGGTGGCCGGCAAGACCGGAACGGCCAACGTCGTGGGCAAGGCCGGAAAGTTCAAGACCGGCGACTTTCTGGCGTCCTTCATCGGCTACGGGCCGCTGCCGAACCCCAAGGTGCTGATCCTTGTCCAGCTCGACGACCCGAAGGGTCTCTTCTACGGTGGAGACGTCTCGGCGCCGGTCTTCTCGCAGCTCTTCGGCCAGATCATGGACTACATGGGCGTGCCTACGAGCACGGCCGCGCTGCAGGCCCAGCGTGTGTCGGTGCCGGATCTGGCGGGCCTCACCTACGCCGAAGCCGCGCTGCGCCTGGATGGGCTCGGCCTCCTCATGCAGGGTCAGGGCAGCGGGACAAAGGTGACGTCGCAGACGCCGGCGTCCGGCGTGAAAGTCGCGCCCAACACGCTGGTGACCGTGCAGCTCGGCGGCTCCAAGGGGTCCACGGGCGTGCCGGACGTGCTCGGCCTGACCGTGCAGCAGGCGGACAGAGCCCTCGCCTCGCGCGGCTACCGCATGGTGCCGAGCGGCTCGGGGGTGGCGGCGCATCAGAAGCCAGGCCCTGGCACGGCGCTGAAGTCCGGGCAGTCCGTGACCGTGGTGTTCACGGCTCCGCCTTGATCGACGGAGTCCGATCGGCCCTATTTTCGGGTATCTCTAGGGGCGCGCAGGAGCACCGATCCTCTGGATGGAATGTCACTTTCTGCATGTGACGTTCGTCCGAAAGGATCGGTGCTCATGCGCCGTCACTCCCGCCGGCATCGTCTGATCTTTCCCTTGGCGCTCGGTTTGCTGCCACTCCTCGCCGGATGCTCCATGGCTCAAGGCTCGCCGGCTGCCCCCGCGTTGTCCATCCAGACCGCCAAGCACCGCAGGGCAAACGGCACGCCGATTGCGCTCGAGCCTGTGCGTCTTTCGAAGTCCGCACGGGCTCACGTCCCCAAGGGCGTGCGCATCTACAGCCTCACCTACTGGAGTCGCGGCCTGCGCTGCCA
>JAJZIE010000348.1 GCA_021810725.1 Bacillota bacterium
CTAGCCGCTACTACCGTTACCCCTTCACCTCGTGCACGCAGTGCGGGCCGCGCTACACGATCACGCGGCAACTCCCCTTCGACCGCGAGCGCACGGCGATGGACCGCTTCCCCCTCTGCGCGGACTGCCGAAGCGATTACGTCAGGCCCGCTTCCCGCCGCTTCCACGCCCAGGCGACCGCGTGCGGCGCCTGCGGGCCGAGCCTCTTCTGGTGCGGGCCGGACGGCGTCCCGCACGGGGAGAACGAAGAGGCCTTGCGACGGGCGAAGGCCCTTCTCCGTGCCGGGGGCATCGTCGCCGTCATGGGCATCGGCGGATTCCACCTGGCGGTGGACGCGAGGAACGAAGGGGCGGTGCAGCGCCTCAGGCTCCGCAAGCGGCGCCCCGGCAAGCCCCTCGCCGTCATGATGGCGGAAGACGAGGTGCCGCTGCATTGCCGTATTTCGGCGGCCGAGCGGCGGGCGCTCTCTGGCCCGGCGCATCCGATCGTGCTGCTCGAGCGGCTGGGCGGGACGGGCATCGCGCCTTCCGTGGCGCCGGGAATGGCGCGTCTCGGCGTGATGCTGCCGTACACGGGCCTCCATGTGCTTCTGCTCGAGGACGCCGACCTTGCCTGCCTCGTGATGACGAGCGGCAACCACAGCGGCGAGCCGCTCTCCTACTCGGTGGAGGGCGCACTCCCAGAACTCGGCGACGTGGCGGACGGCTTTCTCTGCCACACGCGGGAAATCGTCCGCCCGGTGGACGACTCGGTCCTTCGCGTGGCTCGAGAGGGACCGATCCTGCTGCGCCGGGCGCGCGGCTTCGTGCCGAGGAGCATCCTGGTGCCTGGCTGCGACCCGCGGCTTCGGGCCTTCGCCGTGGGGGGCGACGTCAAGAACGCCTTCGCCGTGCTGCGCGGCGGCCGCATCTGGCTGAGCCCGCACATCGGGGACCTCGCTGTGCCGAAGACCATGGCGCTCTTCGAGCGGGAGGTGTCGTGGTATCGGGAGGAGCTCGGGGCGGAGCCCGAGGTGGTCGTCCACGACCTCCATCCCGGCTATCGCGGCACGGCGTACGCCGGGAGCCTTCGGCGTCCTCTCGTCGCCGTGCAGCACCACCACGCCCACATCGCGGCGTGCCTGCTCGAACACGGCGTGACGGAGCCGGTCCTCGGACTCGCGCTCGATGGCGTCGGCTATGGCGACGACGGCGGCATCTGGGGCGGCGAGGCCTTGCTCGTGGACGGCGCGGGCTACCGGCGGGTGGGGAGCCTCCTGCCCCTGCGGCTGGTGGGCGGCGACGTCGCGGTGAAGGAGCCCTGGCGCCTCGCGGTCAGCTACCTTGAAGAAGTGGGGCGGTGGGACGAAGACGGGAAGGCTCTGCTGCAGAAGATGGGTGTAGCGGCGGACCTGGCGCGGCGGCTCGGGCAGGTGCTGCGCAGCCGCTACCCCGGCTTCGTCTCCACGAGCGCCGGACGGCTCTTTGACGCGGCGGGCGCCCTCATCCTGGGGCGCGCCAAGGCGAGCTTCGAGGGGGAGCTGCCGATGCTGCTCGAGGCGGCCGTTCGGCCGGAGGAGGCAGCCGCATACCCCTTCGACCTCGTCGAGGGCGAGCGGCTCCTCCTCGACTGGCGGCCCGCGTTCCTCGCCATGCTGGACGACTTGAGAGAGGGAGCGTCCGTGCCGGCCCTTGCGACCGGGCTCCATCGCGGCCTGGCGCGGGGCCTCGCTCGCGTGGCGCGACGCCTCTCGCGGCGCCACGGGCTCAAGTGCGTGGCGCTTGGCGGCGGCGTCTGGCAGAACGAGTGGCTCTTGCGCTGGTTCCTCGCCGAGATGGAGGGATCGGGAATCAGGGTGATCTGGCCGCGGGAGCTGCCGGTGGGGGATGGCGGGCTCGCTGTCGGGCAGCTTGCGGTCTTGATCGCGCTAAGGCGTCAAGGAATGGGGCGGGCTATTTCCTCGGAGACGCGCCGCACGTAGAGGGGGAGACGCTCCTCGAGTAGCGCGGAGAGCCCTTCCCGGTAGCCAAGGGACAGGGGTTCGATCCCGAAGAGGATGATGTTGTCCGGGCACTGGCCCAGGCGCCTCGCGAGATCCAGGAGATGAAGGAGATCTCCGGAGTGTGGCGTGATGGAGTCCCCTTGGCGGCGGGAGGCGGCCTCCTCCGGAATAAAGCGCACGATCGTACCGGGCGTCTCGCCCATGCGGGCGCAGTCCACGATGATCGCCCGGTCCGCGCCGGATAGCGCGTCGAGGAGGCGCATGCCGGCGGTGCCGATGTCGAGAAGGCGCACGTCGGGCCGGTCTTCGAATGAGGGCTCGAGTTCCTGTATGATCCGCACGGCGACGCCTTCATCTTCGCGCAGCGGGTTGCCGAGTCCGACGACGACGGTCATGGGAGCACCCCTGTGGAATCCTCTGTGTTCCACGGCGAGTATACGGCAGGACGGCTCTGGAGGCGGCATTCGAGTGTGGTTTGCTTGCGTTGCGCGCGCAGGAATGTTAGACTAACGCGTGCTCGGGCGCCCGTAGCTCAGTTGGATAGAGTGCTTGACTACGAATCAAGAGGTCGCAGGTTCGAATCCTGCCGGGC
>JAJZIE010000349.1 GCA_021810725.1 Bacillota bacterium
GCGGGGAAGGCGTGGACGGGCAGCGTGGCGAGGTAGGTCGCCATCTGCGCCTGGGCGTGCTTGATCTGGGCCTCCGTGAAGGTGCTGGCGGGGCCGAAGGTGTCCGACGTGAAGCCGTGCAGGATGCCGATCGCCTGGGCTTCGTTGACGTAGCCCCAGGCCCACTTGCCGATCTCCCCCGCGTCCTGGTAGGAGGGGGTCTTGTCCGCGAGGGAGGCGGCGGTGCTCTCAAGACCTAGCGCGATGATTTCGGTCTTGGCGACCTGCTCGCGCGTCAGCGAGGCTTGCGGCTGGAACGTATGGTTCGGAAAGCCCGAAATCCAGCCTTCGTTGTAGGCCGCCATGATCAGGCCGTAGTCGGGATTCGTGTTCGGGAGGTCCGTGAAGACCTGCGCGGCCGAGGACTGCGGCTGCAGGTCCAGCTGCTGCGCGAGAGCCACCGTGAACTCCTGGCGGGTGACATTGGGCGAGGCGGCCGCCGCATGGCTTGCCGCGGGACTCTCGAGCACCGTCCCGACAAACGTGGACATCAGAAGAAAAATGCTAAAGGAGGCCCTGATCGAGCGGCGCAATTAGGAAAGTACCTCCCGTTGCGCCGCCGGGCGGCGCATGGATCGCCGCCTGCGGCGGCTCCGGCCAGGTCAGAACCCATTCCAATGAGCAAAAACCGCCAATACTGCCGAGGCGTTACTCAGAGAATGATAAGAATTCTGCTGTCACCGATGCCAATGTAACGGACGGACAGGAAGATCGCAAGAAATAAAGGTAGCATTTGGTTGGAGACTTCTGGGCCTGTCGCGGAACTCGTGATCCTCATTTCCTGCACTGTTCGGGCATGCAAGATGGGATTGGCGTTCGCTCGCGCCGGCACCTGCCGGTTGCAAACATCCGGCGGACAGCCGGCCTCGCGCCGGGAAGGTGTGGGGGCCCCTTGTCGGCAACCTTGCGGGATGGGACAGGATTCCCAGAGGTGCCGACGAGGAGGCGGGACATGCTCCGTGAGGTCGACCGGTCTCGAAGCTGTAGGCTCGCCGCGGTGGCGGCGAGGGTCACGCAGTGGAGGAAGTGTCGTTCCGCCTGGACTCCGGGCGGATCCTCGCCTTTCTCGGATCGAACGGCGCCGGCAACGACCATCAAGATGATCGCGGGCCTCGTGCGGATGGACCGGGCCGATGTCCGCATCGCGGGCGAGAGCGTACGCCGCCGCCCTGGCACCGCGATCCGGCGCATCGGGGCCGTGCTCGAGGGCAGCCGAAACCTACACTGGCGGCTCACGCCTCTCGAGAACATCGACTACTGGGCCGGCATCCGTGGCGTTCCACGCAGGGAGGCGCGCTCTCGCGGCATGCCTCCTGCGCCTCTGCGGACTCGAGGACAAGGCGTCGTCCACCGTCCAGCAACTGAGTCGCGGCATGCAGGTCTTGGCCGCCTTCCTGACCCGCGACCTTTCTTCGGGTGGTTTCGGTCTACAGGCGATAACGCCCGTGCAGGGACTGCATGAAGCTGATGCCGCCATAGGCCAGGGAGAAGAACGCGCGCGACGGCGGCAGGCTGATGCCGATGTCCTTCGGGCCGCGGGGGAAGGCCGCGCGCAGGCGGCCGAGGTCCTCCGCGTCAAGCACCACGTCGCCGCTCTCGGCGTTCTCCGTCACATGTCCGGCGCTGGACGCCTTGGCGAGCACGACGACCGCGTCCTCCGCCGCCAGGAAGGCGAGCGCCGCCTGCGCCGGCGTGATCTGGTGGCGGTCCGCCACCTGCCGCAGCACGTCGAAACCCGGTCCCTGGTGGCGCAAGAGGCGCCCGTGCCCGAGCGGGCTATAGGCGAGGAGCACCCCTCCCACCTCCCGCGTCTGCGGCAGCAGCGTGAGCTCGACGCGCCGGTCCTCGAGACTGTAGGGGAGCTCATGGAAGAAGACGCCGCTCCGCTGCTCGCCGCCGCGCATGCCGAGGGCATCCAGGGTCTCCTCGGCCATGGCGGTCGGGAAATTGCTTACGCCCACCTCGCGGGTGAGGCCAGACTCCCTCAGGGCCCGCAGCCCCTGCGCGATCCGCGAGACCGGCTGGGACTTCGTCGGCCAGTGCAGGAGGCAGGCGTCGACATGGTCCGTGCGCATGCGGCGCAGGGACTCTTCGAGCGCCCGGCGCATGGCGTCCGGTTCGGCGTGGCTCGGCCAGATCTTCGTGATCAGGAAGATGGTATCGCGGCAGTCGGCGATGGCGTCGCCGACCACCCGCTCGCTTTCGCCGGCGCCGTAGAGCTCCGCCGTATCCACGAGCGTCATGCCGAGCTCGAAGCCCCTGCGCAGGGCCTCGACCTCCTGCTTGTGGCGGGCGGGGTTTGAACAGTTCACTTGAAACCAGGGCGAATCTACTCTAACCTTACCGGCTTGGAAAGGCTGATTGGGATTGGTGAGGCAGCCAAAGCGTTAGGTGTCGCTCACGACACTCAGATGGTAGGAAGCGCAGGGCAAGCTGATACCCGAACACACGGCCGGGAAGCATCTCCGGTATGATCTGGCCAAACTCAAGCCGGAGATGTACCGCAGCGCGCCGGATAAGCGCCG
>JAJZIE010000350.1 GCA_021810725.1 Bacillota bacterium
GGCTGCCGACCGAGCCACGAGCCAGAAGCCCCTCTGCGGAGGGGCTTCTTTTTAGGGCTCGGGCAGCGCGGCCCGGCTTGCACTTCCGTCTCCAGTCTGCGACATTGACTGTGCCGGCGCACTCCCGAACCTAAGAACACCGCACCGGCCAATACCCGACCACGCCTAGGGCGTGTGCGCTCGGGAGGGGACCGGACATGCGCGCCACACATACAGGCTTCACGCTGATCGAGCTGATGATCGTGATCGCGATCATCGGCATCCTGGCGGTGATCGCCCTGCCCCTGTACGAGGACTATTCCATCCAGGCGCAGGTCACCGAGGGCACCTCGCTCGCCAGCGGAGTCGAGACGGCGTTCACGGACAGGTACGATCAATCCGGCGTCGCGCCCGGCTCGAACACGGCGGCCGGCGTGACCGGCACGATCTCCGGAAGGTACGTCAAATCCGTCGCGCTGACTGCCCCCGGGCAGATCACCGTGGTCTACGGGAACGACGTCAATTCAGACGTCAACAACGGCAGCGTCATCTGGACGGCCTACCAGTCTCCCAGTGGCGACATCGCCTGGGTGTGCAACGCCGGCGCATCGACCACCGGCGCGATCAAGGGGCCCCCGGCGCTCAAGCCCGTGGGGGCCGCGGCCATCAACGGCACTCTGTCGGCCGCCGCGGGGGATGGAGGATACCTGCCGCCCATCTGCCGGTAGGCCTTCGCCTGCGCCTGTGCCGGCGAGGCTGCCTCGCAGCGCCGCCGGCGCGCCGGTCAACGCCCCCGCCCCGTTCTGGGAGCGCGGTCACGGCGGCTGCACGCCCTGTGTGCCAGCATCCCCCGCGATTTTGCATTGCCGCCCGGGCTGGCTTGAGTACACTTTGAGATCTTGGGGACGGGCCTCGCTCAGTTTAAGTCCATGAACGAAACGGTTTCTGTCGCGGTCGGCGGCCTGCGCGCCGGGCTCGGGGGCCTGCCCCAGCGCCTCGTCCTGGACGGGGTGGTGGACGAGGCGGCCATGCTCGAGGCCATGAACGCCGCCCAGGAGCGCAAGATCACCCTCGTCAGCCAGTTGGTCGAGACGGGCGCGGCAAGCGCCCGCGATATCGCCGTGGCCGCCGCCGGCGAGTTCGGCGTGCCGCTGCTTGACCTGGACGCGGTCACTCCGGACCTGGACACCCTGAAGGTGGTCAGCGACAAGCTGGTGTCCAAGCACCGGATGCTGCCGCTGTACCGGCGCGGCAAGAAGCTCTTTCTCGGCGTGGCCGATCCGACCCACCTGCACGCCGTCGACGAGATCAAGTTCCAGACCGGCCTCGGCGTCGAGGTCATCGTCGTCGAGGACGACAAGCTGCAGCGGGCCATCGGTCAGGCCCTGGAGCAGGTCGACAACCAGATCAGCCAGCTCACCTCGGACACCGACGTCGGCCTGGAAACCCTCGATGTCGGCGCGGACGAGGCAATCGAGGACAAGACCGACCAGGACGTCGAGGACGCTCCCATCGTCCGCTTCGTCAACAAGGTGATGCTGGACGCCATCCGCCGTGGCGCATCCGACATCCACTTCGAGCCCTACGAGAAGACCTACCGGGTGCGCCTGCGCCTCGATGGGGTGCTGAAGGAGATTGCCCAGCCTCCCCAACAGCTCGGCGGCAAGCTGGCCGCGCGCCTGAAGGTCATGTCGCGGCTCGACATCGCCGAGCGGCGCGTGCCGCAGGACGGGCGCATCAAGATGCGCCTGTCGAAGACGCGGTCGATCGACTTCCGCGTCAGCACCTGCCCGACGCTCTTCGGCGAGAAGATCGTGCTGCGCATCCTCGATCCCTCCCAGGCCATGCTGGGCATCGACTCCCTGGGTTACGAGCCCCTGCAGAAGACGCTCTACGAGGAGTACCTGAAGAAGCCCCAGGGCATGATCCTGGTCACCGGTCCCACGGGCAGCGGCAAGACCGTCTCGCTCTACACCGGCCTGCACATCCTCAACCGCGAAGGGACCAACATCTCCACCGCCGAGGATCCGGCGGAAATCAACCTGCCCGGGGTCAATCAGGTCAACGTCAACCCCAAGGTGGGCCTGACCTTCGCCGCGGCCATGCGCGCCTTCCTGCGACAGGACCCCGACGTCATCATGGTCGGGGAGATCCGCGACCTCGAGACCGCGGAGATCGCCATCAAGGCCGCCCAGACCGGCCACCTGGTGCTGTCGACGCTGCACACCAACGACGCGCCGCAGACCTTGACGCGCATGGTGGACATGGGCGTCAAGCCCTACGCCATCGCCACGTCGGTGAGCCTCATCATCGCCCAGCGCCTGGCGCGCAAGCTCTGCGGCCAGTGCAAGCAGCCGCTCGAGGTGCCGGCCGAAGCGCTGCTGAAGGAAGGCTTCCCCGAAGAGGACGTGCGCGCGGGCCTGAAGCTGTTCGGACCCGTGGGCTGCGCCAATTGCACGGACGGCTACAAGGGCCGCACGGGCATCTACCAGGTCATGCCCGTCAGCCCCGCGATCGCCCGCATCATTCTCGCCGGCGGCAATGCCATGGAAATCGGCGACCAGGCCGCCCGCGAGGGCGTCT
>JAJZIE010000351.1 GCA_021810725.1 Bacillota bacterium
TGTGCGGCGCCGGTACAACCCGCACGAGAGGGTCGCCCGCATGGCGACTTGCCAGGTCGAGAACCCGGGAGCGGGCTTCGCCGGGAGTCTCCCGGAAGCGGTTCGGACCCTGCGTGCCGTCGTAGATCGTCCACTTGCCGCCCTTGTGGAGCCAGGCGATCGAGCAGGACGGACCCATCGTGCCGTGCGACAGGTACGGCACGCTGTAGTCCGCCTTGATGACGGTCGCGGCCTTCTTCATGCTCTGGTCGACGTCGAACGTGTCGAACTCGCGCACGTCCGAGTGCAGGGCCGTGCGGAGGAAGGTGTTGATCTCGGCCATGGGCGGGAACTGGTTCGTCTGGCCCCACTTCGACTCCGCCCGCAGCACCGCGACCGCCTGGATGGCCGCCCACTCGGTCTCCGCGATGACGCCGACGAAGCTGCCGTTCTTCACGATCTTGACGACGCCCTCGATCTTGGACGCGTTTTCCGTCGGCAGCGACAGGAGCTGGGCCCAGGGAGAGGGCGGCCGCAGGACGCGCCCGTGAAGCATCCCCGGCAGGCGGATGTTGTGCAGGTAGTAGGGCTCGTTCGCAAACATGATGGACGGGATCGCGAGACGCGGCAGGGGCTTGCCGACGTATTCGTAGTCGGCCGGGCTCTTGAGCGTCGGCGGCTTGGCCGGGTTCACGGTGATGTTGAACTTCTTGCCGCCGATCAGCGTGGCGTACGACACGGTGGCGCCGCCCGGGCCGCCGTGGATGACGCCCTTCGAGACTGTGAGCGTGCTCGGGTGGACGTGCCACTTCGCCGCCGCGAGGCCGACGAGGTACTCGCGCGCCGCCGCGGACGCATAGCGCAGGGACATGCCGCCGATCTCCACGGACGTGCTGCCGGCGGTGTACCCCTCGGGCGGGGTCTCGCCCGTCGTGCCGAACGTGATCGAGGCGATCTGGGAGAGGTCGATGTCGAGCTCGTCGGCGACGATCTGCTCAAAGGCGATGCCGATGCCCTGGCCCAGGCGGACCTTGCCCGTCAGGATGTTGACGTTGCCGTTGCTGTCGACGGTGAGCCAGGAGTCGACGGTCGGCGTCGACATGAGGTCGGGGGGAAGCGGGGGACCACCGCCGGGGGGCGGACTGCCGGTGCCGCCCGGGATCTTGCTCGCTGCCGCGGCCGGCATGGCGCCGACGAGATTGCCGGCCAGGCTGAAGCCCACGACGAGCAGGCCCGCGCCGGCAAGAAACTCCTTGCGTGTGATGTCCTTGTCCAGGATCGCCATGGCTAGACCGTCACCTCCTGGCCCGAGGCCTGCTGGATGGCGCGGATGAAGCGCAGGTGGGTGCCGCAGCGGCACAGGTTGTAGGCCATGGCCTCGCGGATCTCCGCCACGGTGGGCTTGGGGTTGGTGGCCAAAAACGCCGACGCCTGCATGATCATGCCGTTCGTGCAATAGCCGCACTGCGCGGCCTGCTGGTCGATGAAGGCCTGCTGGATCGCGGAGGGCTTCTCGGGCGTGCCCAGGCCCTCGAGCGTGATGATCGACTTGCCCTCGGCGTAGAGGACCGGAATGCTGCAGGAACGGACTGCCTGGCCGTCGACATGGACCGTGCAGCAGCCGCATTCGCTGAGACCGCAGCCGAACCGGGGCCCGTTCACGTTGAACTCGTCCCGCAGAACGTAGAGGATCGGCGTCGTGTTCGGCAGGTCGGTCGATACGGACTTGCCATTCAGCTTGAAGTGAACCGCCAAGCGCCAGCCTCCTTAAGCTCCCCCGTAGGTGGGTGCCTGCGGGAGTAAGTGCGAGCGGCACCGCAACGCGGCCCACACGCCTTCGTGGGGGCAGGGTCGCCGCGTCGCTCGTGGGTGAAACGGTTGTGAGTTCGCGATACCCCGCCCGATACCTGTCGGTTTTCGGGCCGAGACCCAACCTTTTCCGGTTGCGGCGGGCTGGCGCCGGACGGCCGGGGCGCGGCGGGAGCGGCGGTGCCCGCTCAGATCATGGCCCGGGGCCGACGCTCCGGATCGCCGCGGAGGTAGCGCTCGAAGGCCGCCTCGATGCGGGCGAAGGCGTCCTCCCAGGTGGCGCGGCGTGTGAACATGTGCGTCTCGCCCGGGTAGTAGAGGGCGGCGAAGTCCTTCCGGCGCTCGGTCAGATCGCGGACGATCGCATCGAGCTGGGCGAAGTCGACGTTCGCGTCCGCCGTGCCCATGAGGTTCAGAAGCGGCCGCTGAAGACCGTCGGCGAAGTTGCGGGGCGACGCCTGGCGGTGGGCCTCCGGGTCGCCGCCGCGGCCGAGCGGCCCGCCCAGGCGCTGGACGAAGTAGGGCATGGCGCCGTGGTGGTTGTCGGCGATCCAGTCCGCCCACTGTGCAAGGTCCCAGAGGCCGGCGATGTTGATCCCGAGCGCGAAGACCTCGGGACGCTTGGTCATCGCGGCCAGGGTCATGTAGCCGCCGTAGCTGAGGCCCCAGATCGCCAGCCGGCGCGGATCGACCTCGGGCAGTGCGGCCAGGTGCTCGGCGGCGGCGATGCAGTCCTCCATCTCGCGGCTGCCGAAGCCCATGTAGTTCGCCTGC
>JAJZIE010000352.1 GCA_021810725.1 Bacillota bacterium
GATGGCGCAATGGGGAGCCACTCCGACGGAGCAAAGTGAGGCCACCGGGGAACGTGTTTCCGTTGGCTTGGGGCTCCGGCTCGGGGCTGTTGCCAGCCCGCCCCCGGGGGAGGGGGGCGGGCGTCGCTGTAGTTTGGGGACATGTTAGCGTTCCTGCCCGGCGCGCTCGCGCGCCTCGCGGAAGCGAAAACTCTCGCCGGACAGGACGATGAGGTGCGCACGGTGGGTTAGACGGTCCAGCAGCGCCGACGTCATCACAGGGTCGCCGAACACCTCTGGCCACCGGGAGAACTCCAGGTTGGTGGTGAGCAGGAGCGAGCGCCGCTCGTACATCTCAGCGAAGAACTGGAACAGCAGCCTGGCGCCGTCGGTGGAGAGCGGCACGAAGCCGATCTCATCGATCATGACGAGGTCGAAGCGCGCCCAAAGGCGCAGGCAGCGTGGCAGGTCGAAGCGGGATTGGGCCTGGAGGAGCTCGTTCATCAAGGAAGAGACCGTGGTAAAGCGAGCCCGATAGCCCTGCAGGATCACCTGGCGGCAGATGCCGATGCCAAGATGGGTCTTGCCGAGGCCGCTGGGGCCGATCAGGACGAGGTTCTCATGGTTGCGGACGAAGTCGCCGCGGGCGAGGTCGAGGATGCGGGCTCTCGGCACGGATGGTGTGGCGGTGAAGTCGAAGCCGTCGAGATCTTTCGGGTAGGGGAAGTGGGCATCGCGCAGGCGCTGCGCGATCTGGTTGCGCCGCCGCGACGCCATCTCCTGCGCCAGGACATCTTCAAGATAGACGATGTGGCCGGCGCCGCCGGCCGCAGCCTGCCGGGCAAGCTCGCGATACTCTCTCAGGGCTCCAGGCATCTTCAGGTCGCGCAAGTAGGCGTCCACCGCAACCTCGTGCACGGCGTCTTGCAGTTCGTCGTTCGTCACCCGGCTGCCACCTCCAGCAGACGATCGAAGCTTGAGGGATCCGGTTGCTCCACGGTGGGGCCAGCGGGTAGAGCGGGTGGCTCGGTGGCGCTGCCATTGCGACACGCCTGCAGGATCTGTTCCACCCCCGCGACGGTATAGACGCGGCGCTCCGCCGCTTGGGTGATGGCCTCCAGCACCAAGGGCCAGGGATGCGTACGCACGAGGAAGAGAATGCGGACGAACTCGTCGTACGCCTCGGGATGCGCCTGGAGAAAGGCGTCGCGGTAACCGGTCGCCGCCGGGCCGAGCTGCGCCACGACGCGTGCGTGGCGCACGGCCCCGGGCTTCTGCTGGAGCACGTCAAGGTAGTGCTCCAGGAGCAACCTTGGGGACTCCGCCTTGGTGATGATCGGATGGTGGGCAATCAGCGTCGCGCCGTCATACACCTCGATGTGGTCCCAGAAGGCCTCGAGACGCAGCGTGTGCTCGGCGTACCGGCTCGGCACCGAGTAGCGCACGTGCTGGTAGCGAATCACGGAGAACTTGTCCGAGCGCACGGTATGCGTCGTGCTGGCCCGAAATGGTGTCTTGGGGAGGGGAAGAAAGTTGGCCTTCTCTTCGAGCCAGAGCGCGCCGATTGTCTGTCCACCGCGGTCCGCCGCCAGTCGCGCGGCTTCCGCTAGAGTCTTGGCCCGCAGGGCTTCGTTCAGGGCTGCGTAGGACGAAACATCCGGCACCGGCACGAGGTAGTTGCGCCGGCTGTAGCCCACAAACCCCTCCACCAGGCCCTTCTCCCAGCCGGCTGCGGGTGTGGCGAAGTCGGGCTTGAACAGGTAGTACGCCACGAGCTGCTCGAATCGCGCGGTCATCTCCCGCTTGTGGCCGCGCAGGATCCTCTTCACGGCCGAGGAGAGGTTGTCGTAGACGATGTGCCTGGGGACGCCGCCAAAGTAGGCGAACGCCATCACGTGGCCCGCCAGGAAACACTCCATGCGCATGCTCGGAAAGGTCATCATGAACGGTGCGGTCGAGTAGCCGAGCCGCATGCAGAACACGTAGATCTTGCGCTTCACGCCGGCGATCACGGCTTGGGCCTCGCCCCAGTCCACCTGGGCTAAGTCCCCGGCCTGGAAGGTGAGCATCAGGAACACCTGGCGGGAGCGTGGCGCGAGTTCCGCGCGCCGCTGCGCCACCAGCTGCCGTACGGTGGTCTCGGCTAGATCGGCGCCATACTCCTCGCGCAGCCGCTGCCAGATCCGCTTTGCGGTGTGCCGCTGCTTCGGGTGAACCTGCTGATCGGCCAGGAGCCAACCGTCAATGATGGCGACGTAGATCCCTGTCTTCGGACGGGGCGGCGGCTGCCGCCGCTTGTACCGGTGCGCGTCTTCGCTCCCATCCCACTCTAGAGCCGCCTTGACGGTGCGGCGCGAGAAGTGGAACTGACGCGCTACTTCGCGGGCAGACAGCTTGTGCTCCACGATCAACCTTCGGATAAACTCGTAATCGGCCACCGTTTTCACTCCTGAGCCCCCAGTAGAGTTGGGTGATTTCGCCATCCCTTACTCTACCGGGCCGAGTCGAACGGTGGTCGCACTTTGCTCTATCGCGCCTGCACAGGGTGGCTCCCGTTTGGGGCTCTTGTGCACATTTG
>JAJZIE010000353.1 GCA_021810725.1 Bacillota bacterium
GCCGCCGAGACGCTTCGCCGTCTGGCCTCCTGCCGCTACTCCTCGCCCTCGAAGTAGTCCGCCTCCTGCATGCGGAAGATGGCGCCGGCCGCCGCCCACTTGTCGGAGTCGGGGTAGTAGCAGTGCTCGTCGACGGGATTGTCGGCGATCACGTAATAGATAAGGTCCTCCTGGCCCGTGTTGGCGACGGTATGGATCCAGCCAGGCGGCTGCACGATGTGATCGCCGGGCGTCATCGGGAGCGACGGCTTGCCGTTCTCCTGCAGCATCTCGCCATGGCCCGCGACGACGATGTAGTACTCCCACTGCTCGCTGTGGTAGTGGCGCGGGCAGTTCCACTTGCCGGGGCTCAGCTTGACGAGCTCCACTTCGAAGGGCCGGCGCCGTACTGGCGCATGCCTGTCCGGCACGCGCGCGGCCGCGGAGAGCTCGAAAGAGAGACTCTTGTTGTGCGACTCGAACTTGCCTTTCGGCGACAGATCCACGGACCAGTCGATCTCCGACTCGTTGAGGCGCGCTTTCTCGCCGGCCATGCTAGCTCCCCCTTCGCTGGCGCAGTGGGGATCTCTTCGCCCAGCGGTCCTTGGTGTCCTCCGCGTGCGGAGCGGTTTGTCTTGACGGGTGCGCAGGCACGGCGTAAACTACCCTGCAACGAAGCCGAGGACGGAGACGAGTACCTGGCCCAGCCCGCCAAGAGAGGCGCCGGAAGGTGCGAGGCGCCGCGGCAGGCCAGCGAAGACCACTCCCGAGGTCCGGTGAAGAAGCCGGCGCATGGTGCACGATACCGCACCGACGAGTTAAGTGGGGTGGAACCGCGGGCCCAGAGCCCGCCCCGATCAGGGGCGGGCTTTTTGCGTCTGCGGCCCCGAATTCGAAAGGAGGGCCCAGACATGCAGGTGCGCATCGACGGCCAGGAGATCGAGCTCCCGGGCAACGCCAGCTACGGCGACGCCGCGCGGGCGGCGCGCGTCCAGGATCCGCTCGCGGCGCGCAGCGACGGCGAGATCAGGGAACTGCCGATGCCAGTCGCGGGCGCGGGCGACATCGAGGTGCTGACCTTCGCGGACCCCGACGGGCGCATGGTGTTCCACCACACCTCGACCCACATCATGGCGCAGGCGGTTCGGCGCCTCTACCCGGACGTGCGCCTGGCGATCGGCCCGGCGGACGCGGACGGCTTCTTCTACGACATGGAGCTCCCGCACCAGCTGGTGCCGGAGGACTTCGCGGCGATCGAGGCGGAGATGGGGAAGATCGCGGCGGAGAACTACCCGGTGGTGCGCGAGGTGATCTCCCGCCAGGCGGCGATCGAGCTCTTCTCGTCGCTCGGCGAGACGTACAAGCTCGAGATCATCCAGCGCCTGCCGGAAGACGCGCAGATCTCGATCTACCGCCAAGGCGAGTTCGTCGACCTCTGCCGCGGCCCGCACCTTGCGAGCACCGGACCCGTGCAGGCGGTCAAGCTGCTTTCGGTGGCTGGCGCCTACTGGGCGGGCGACGAGACCAGGCCCATGCTGCAGCGCGTCTACGGCACCTCGTTCCCGAGTGTCGCGGGGCTCGAGGCCCATCTGCGTCTCCTCGAGGAGGCGAAGCGCCGCGACCACCGGCGACTTGGGCGCGAACTCGAACTCTTCACCTTCCACGACGTCGCGCCGGGCTTCGCCTTCTGGCAACCGAACGGCACCATCGTCTACCACGAGCTCGAGGAGTTCTCTCGCGAAGTGCAGCGCCGCTACGGCTACCAGGAAGTGATGACCCCCTGGATCTTCCGGCCGGACCTCTGGCAGACCAGCGGCCACTGGGGTCACTACAAGCAGAACATGTTCGTGGTGGAGTCTGAGGACGAGGTCGTCGCCCTGAAGCCGATGAACTGCCCCGGACACTGCCTCATGTTCTCCGAGACCGTACGCTCCTACCGCGACCTGCCCATCAAGTTCGCTGAGTACGGGCCGCTGTCGCGCTTCGAGCGCTCCGGCACCTTGCACGGACTCTTGCGCGTGCGGGGCTTCCACCAGGACGACGCCCACATCTTCCTGCGCGAGGACCAGATCGGCGAGGGCATCGCGGAAGTTCTCGAGATCATCAGTGTCATCTACGGCACCTTCGGCCTCCAGTACCGCCTGGAGCTCTCCACGAGACCCGAGGAATTCCTGGGCGAGATCGAGCTCTGGAACCGCGCGGAGGCGGAGCTTGGCTCGGCGCTCGACCGCGCGGGCCTGCCGTATCGCGTCAACGAGGGCGACGGCGCCTTCTACGGGCCGAAGATCGATGTGCACGTGATCGACGCGCTCGGCCGCAACTGGCAGTGCGCCACGGTGCAGCTCGACTTCCAGTTTCCGCTTCGTTTCGAACTCGAGTACCGGGACCAGGAGGGCAAGGCGAAGCGGCCGGTGATGGTGCACCGCGCCATCTTCGGCAGCATCGAGCGCTTCCTCGGCATCCTGGTCGAGCACTTCGCCGGCGCCTTCCCGACCTGGCTCGCGCCGCAGCAGGCGCGCGTCCTGCCGGTGGCCGACCGCCACGCGGCGTACGCGCAGGAGGTCACG
>JAJZIE010000354.1 GCA_021810725.1 Bacillota bacterium
AAGAGCGCTGCAACCAACGCCATCGCAGCCAGCACAGGGAAGTGCATGGTGAGAAAGGTGAAGGCAGCGCCGAGACCCACGGTGACCAGTCCCATGTTCTCGATGGAGCTAGGGGCGAGCATGCGCTTGAGATCGCTCTCGGTATTGGCGTAGAGGATGCCAAGGAGGGCGGTCACCGAGCCGACCAGCAGCACGATCAGAGCGGCCGGCACCGGCAAGGGCGCCAGGAACGACCCCGCACTGCGCAGGATGCCATAGATGCCGAGGTTCAAGATGACGCCGGAGAGAAGCGCCGAGGCGTTGGCCGGAGCGGCAGGGTGGGCGCGCGGCAGCCAGCCCATGCCAGGGAAGAGCCCCGCCTTGACGCCGAAGCCGAAAAACGTGAGCAGGAACGCCGCCCAGCGGACAGAAGCCGGGACGGCCCCTGCGGCGCTCGCCAAGGCCGCGAAGGTTGCGCCCCCCGCGTGGACCGATAGGAGCAGAAGGCCGACGATGGCTGCCATGGTTCCGACCTCGCCCGCGGCAAGCATGGAGAGGGCGGCGCCCTGGGTGCCTTCGCGCCGATGCTCGTACGCGACGAGCAGGTAGGCCAGGACTGACATGACCTCCCATGCGACGAAGAATGTCACGAGGTCCCTGGCCGTGAGCACCAGGACGATCGAGGCCAGGAGCACATGGAAGCCGACGCTGAAGCCGCGCAGGCTGTACTTGCCCAGGTAGCGGGGCAGGTAGCCGGGTGACGCCAAGGCGACCGCAAAGAACACGGCGCCCGTGGTGGCGAGGAACATTGACGACAACGGGTCCAGCCCTACCTCGAGGGGCCCAAGGGGCGGCAGCTGCCCGAAGACGTAGACCGCGCTTCCGGCGGCGATGCCGAGAAGGCCCGTAAGGAGCACCGCAAGTGACGAGATCCCAGCCGTGACAGCGAGCACCAGGGGTGCGACTCGTTCACGTAGGGCGAGCGCGAGCACGGCGCCAAGCAGCGGCAGGGCGAAAATGAGCGCAACGGCGTTCATGACAGCATCTCCTCGGCGGGCACCCGACCCATCAGGCTCAGCAGGCCGTCCAGGATCGCGAGCGGCGGCGGCGGATCGCCCGGTACGACGACGTCCACGGGCAGCACTTCACCTACGCCGGCAACGGTCGTGAAGCTTGGGCCGAACGGGACACCGCTGACAGCGGCGGAACCGACGGCCATGACCCACTTGGGTTCCGGCATGGCCTCATAGGTGTCCAGGAGGGCCCGGCGCGCACCCTGCGTCACGGGCCCGACGACAAGAAGGACGTCCGCGTCGCGCGGGGTGGGTGTGAAGAAGATGCCGAGGCGATGCACAGCGTAATAGGGACTCGTGAGCTGCTTCAATTCTCGCAGCGTTTCTCCGCCATCGCCGGCGTCGACGACGCGGACGTGCAGCGAATGGCGAAACGCCTTGCCTGGCAGGTCGGCGGGGGAGAGGCGCAAGGCCACCTGGCTCTCGTCGGCCCACTCCACCTTGGCGTCGCCACGGCGGCAGCGCTGGCAATCGATGCAGCGGCCAAGATCAACGGCTACATGGTTACCACGCAGCTCAAGCGCCCCCGTCGGACAGACTCCGACCGCCGCCTGGCCCGCCTGGGACGTCGGGGTGGCCACGGGACGGGGTGGCCTGGCCCCGGGTGCCTGCCGCCGGGACTTCGGGTAAGAGGTCGTCAGGATGCCTCGTGTGAGGCCCTTGGTCGTCCACATGGGCGGCTCTCCTTCCTAGCGGTCCGACTCGGCGATGCTGAGACCGAAGCTCGCGAGAATGATGGGAAAGTCCTGGAACGCGGCTCCTTCGACCACGGTCGCGAGAGCGGGCCAGTTGGTGAAGGAGGGCGGCATGATGCGCCAGCGCAGCACCGTTCCAGCTTGGGAGAGACGGAGCCAGTGAAAGGCAGCGCCGAGCGGTGACTCGCTCCAGCCGAGGGCAGTACCCGCGCCTGGTCGCCATGGCGTAAGCACGGGACCTGCAGGCAGGGAGTTCAGGACATCCTCCATCAGGTGCTGGGACTCGGCCGCCTCCGCGGCGAGCACCCTAAACCGGGCGAATGCGTCCCCTTCATCGGCCAAAGCGATGCGCACCTCGCGGTCTCGGTACGCCCCGTAGGGCTGGATTACGCGGAGGTCCTTGCCCAGCCCGGAAGCACGCCCAACGGGCCCCACCACGCCGTGATGCAAAGCCCGTGGCACGGGCAAGGTGCCGACTTGTTCCACGCGGTCGAGGAAGCCGTTGTCGTACGCCAGCTGCTCCACGATGCGTAGGAGCCTGGCTGTGGCCTCGCGGCTGGTCTTGATGATGTCAGCCGCTTCGGCGCCGCCGATGTCCAACGCGAGGCCACCCGCACGGACGAGACCGAACAGATAGCGGTGGCCCGCAACCCTTCCGCTGAGGCGCAACAGGTCCTCGACTAAAGAAGAGAGCATGGCTGTCGGAACTTGGAGCCCAGTAGACTCGACGAGGTCCTCGATGGTGCAGAGGTGCGAGCGCAGCCTCTCTAGCTCGGCGAAGACGAGGCGCAGGGCG
>JAJZIE010000033.1 GCA_021810725.1 Bacillota bacterium
GGGCCGCTGCGCGGGCGCTCCCGCACCGAGAAGGGGCGCTTGCCGGCCGCCTCGCTGAAGACGCCGGTGACATAGAGCCCGACGGCCTGGCCACGGTCGATCAGGTGGTTCGCGAGGCTCGCGGTGATCTCGACGGTGCGCTCGAGCACCTCCGTGTCGATGCCGTCCCAGGGGTTGCGCGCGGTGGTGGGGTCGAGGAAGATGGCGGTCTGCGCCGTCGCGACCGTCTCGTAGGTGCGCACGTAGAGATCCCCGCGGCGGGCGCTCTGGCGCCAGTCGATGCGGCGCAGGGGATCCGTGGGCTGGTACGGCCGCGGCCCGAGGTAATGGCTCTGCTCGTCGAGGAAGGAGCGCCCGCGCCGCTCGCCGAGCGGCATGGCCTCCCTGATCTCCGCGTGGATGTCGTGCAGGCGGGGGTAGCAGAGGAAGTCCGTCTCGCCCGGCAGATCGTGACGCGAGTCCTCCACCCCGAGCGGGTCCGTCAGGTGGACCGCGACGGGCCCGATGCGCTGCAGCCCGCGTTGCGGCACCTGCAGGTCGAGGCGGCGCTCGATCCGCTCGCGCGCCGCGAGCGAAAACGGCAGCAGCAGCACGGCGTCCAGCGGCGAGGTCTGCATGGCGAGACCAGGCGCCTTCACCTTGCGCGAGAGATGCAGCTCAAGGCGCAGCCAGGGCAGCGGCAGGCGGCTTCGGCTCTCCAGCCGGACGCGCAGCTCCACTGGCCGATCCGGGAACACGCGGCGTGGCGCCGCCCGCAGAGAGACCGACAGCGAGCGCCACATCCTCGTCCGGTAGTACCAGGCGACGCGCGAGGTGGCGAAGAAGATGGCCAGCAGGCCCACGAGCAGCCAGTCGCCGCGCCAGAGGGCGTAAAGGAGGGCCACCGCGCCCAAGAGGTCGAGGCCAGGCCGTTCCCAGGCGCGCGACGAGGCAGACCCGTCGCTGTAGGATCGGCGCCGGAAGGTGCCTTCCAGCCTGCTGATCACTTGAGGCCCTGGCCTTCGAAGGGAACCGGAAGTTCCTCGAGCGTCTGGCTGATCACTTCGCTGCGCGTGGTGCCGCCGAGCTCGGCGCTGGCGTCGAGCATGATGCGGTGGGCGAGCACGGGTTCGGCCAGCCCCTGGACATCGTCGGGCACGACGAAGTCGCGCCCCTCCAAGAGGGCCTGCGCCCGGCAGGCGGCGGTGAGCGCCAAAGTGGCGCGCGGGCTCGGCCCGAGCGCGATCCCGGGGCGGGTGCGCAGGGCCCGCGTCACCGAGACGATGTACTGCAGCACCGGTTGCGAGACCTCGATGTCCTGGACGGCGCGCTGCAGGGCGAGGATGCCCTCCGCGTCCGTGACGGGCTCCACCGACGGCAGGAGGTCCTGGCCGGCGCCGCGGCGCACGAGCTCGCGCTCGGACTCCTCGTCCGGGTAGCCGATCGCGATGCGCAGCAGGAAGCGGTCCAGTTCGGCCTCGGGCAGGGGGAAGGTTCCTTCCTGCTCGATCGGGTTCTCGGTGGCGAGGACAAAGAAGGGCCTGGGCAAGGCCATCGTGTCGCCGTCGATGGTCGCCTGGCGCTCCTGCATCGCCTCGAGCAGGGCGGACTGGGTGCGCGGCGTCGCGCGGTTGAGCTCGTCCGCCAGGAGGACGTTCGTGAAGACGGGGCCGGGACGGAAGTCGAAGCGCTCGTCGCGCCGATTGTAGACGTTGAGACCCGTGACGTCCTGCGGCATCAGGTCCGGGGTGCACTGCAGGCGCTGGCTCTCGAGCGAGAGGGCGCGCGACAGGGCGCGCACGAGCATGGTCTTGCCGACGCCGGGCACGTCCTCCAGCAGGACATGGCCGCCGGCGATGAGACCGGTGAGGACCCGTTCGATGACCGGCCGCTTGCCCACGATGACCTTTTCCACCTCGTCCACGATGCGGTGGCCGAGTTCCTTCATCTCCGACATCTGACGCCTCCTGACCTGCCAACATGAAGGAGTACGCTGCCTGGGGCTTGGCCCCTGCTAGCCGAAGCGGATCCGGGGATCCGCCGCCGCGGAGAGGAGATCGGTGAGCAGGTTGAGCGCCACGGTGACGATGCCGACCACCATGACGAGGTTGAGCACGGTCCCGTAGGCCCGCGTGAACAGCGCGCCCATCAAGGCGCCGCCGATGCCCTGGACGCCCATGTAGGCCTGGACCACCATCAGGTTGCTGAGCAGCACGGGGAACGACATGCCCAGGATCGAGAGCAGCGGCAGGACCGAGTTGCGCACGACGTGGCGGCGGATCACGAGGCGCTCCGTCTGGCCCTTGGCCCTGGCGGTGCGGACGTAGTCGGAGAGCAGGGACTCCTCCATCGCGGCCCGCAGGTGGATCGACCAGCCCGCCACCGTCGTGAGCGCCACGGTCAGGACGGGGATGCTCATGTAGAGGGCCCAGTCGCCGAGGCCCTGGTTGCCCAGGTAGCCAGGCGGCACGAGGGGAATCCAGCCGAGTTCCATGCCGAGCCACCAGTAAAGCAGCTCCGCCAGCCAGAACGAGGGGAACGCGTAGAAGAGCTGCGCGAGAAAGCTCGTGATGCGATCGAGCCAGGAACCGGGGAAGCGGGCCTGCCGGATCGCGACCGACATGGAGATCGCGAGGCCCAGGCCGCCGCCGAGAGCCAGGAGCAGCAGCGTCGACGGGAGGGCCCCGAAGGCGCCCGAGAGTCCTCCGGCAAAGAGCAGCCGCAGCCAGACGAGATATTGCTGAGGCCAACCGAGGTCCAGGCCCAACATGCGGTCGAGTGCCCGCACCTTGGCCGGTGTGGCTTGACGCCCCAGAAGGATGCTGCCGGGGTCGCCGGGATAGAGCTTCATCAGGAGGAAGATCACGACGCTGACCGCGATCAGGCTCAGGATCGCTTGGGCGACCCGCGTGGCCGCGTAGCGCGTCATCGGATCGCCGCCCCACGCCCAAGGCGCGGGCTCATGGCCCGGCGCAGGCCCTCCATCATGGAGAACACGGATATGATCAGCGCGGCGCAAAGGATGCCCGGCGGCAAGATCAGCCACCAGTCGTTGTAGGAGATGTATTGGAGACTCGCCCCGATCATCGACGGCCAGTTGGTGGCGGGGAAGAGGCCCACGCCGAACGCCGTGGCCAGTGCGATGAAGAGGACCGAGCTTCCGAACTGCGTCGCGAAGCAGGCGGCTATGGTATCGAAGGAGTTGGGCAGGATGTGCCGCGCAAGGACCTGGGTCCGCGTGAGGCCCTCGGCCGTGGCGGCCTCGACGTACGGCATCTCTCGGACCAGGATGACGCGTGTCCACACGAGCCGGGCGGTCGACGGCCAGAGCGTCAGCGCGACGATGCTCATCAAGGTGTAGACGTTCTGGCCGAACAGCGACTGGACAATGATGATGGGAATGATCTGCGGGATGCTGAGCACGGCATCGGCCGTGCGCATCAGGGGCCCTTCCAGGGTGCGCTCCATCGCTGCCAGGAGTCCCGCGACGACGCCGAGTCCGGTCGCCACGATCGCCGTGACGAAGCCGGTGATGATGGGGAGACGCCCGCCCAGCATGAGTTCCCAGAGGTTGTCGCGTCCTAGCGCGTCGGCGCCCAGCGGGAAGCCGGGGCCCGGCGCTTTCAGCATCGCGGCCACGTCGTACGCCGCGCTGCGCCGCCAGACGACGGGACCGTAGAACGAGAAGAGGATCAGGAAGAGGAGCAGGCCAAGGCCGATCCAGAAGTCGGGCTGCCTTGCGAGCCGCCGCCACGGCCTCGCTCCGGCTGGGGTCGCATGCGCCTGCGCGACATGTTGTGTGGCGAGCAACCGCACCACTCCAGAAAAGACACATTGCAGCAAGTAGAGGAAACTTCTGCACAAACGCTGGCAATCCTGTAGCCGTTGGGGCGTCCGCTGCCCATCGGACAGGACGGACCCGGCGGATACGCGCCCTGAGCGTCACCGCGCGGCAGGTCCGCCCTGCGCCCGGATTCTTGACGAGGGCATGGTCCGATTTAATGGCGGCCTTAGAACGCTTGTGTATCTTGTGTCCAGAGACACGAACAAGGAGGTTATGGCCAGCATGCGACCTAAGGTACTGCTCTCTGTGCTGGGCGTCGCCCTGCTGAGTTCCTTGGCGACGCTTGGCGTGTCGTCCGTGCTGGGCACGCCGACGCATGTGCCGATCGTCACGGCGCAGAGCAGCCAAAGCGTCCCGATCACGACGTCGACCATCCCCGACATGGTCGCCCAGACCAACCCCGCTGTCGTACAGATCAACGCGATCCAGACCCAGACGGTGCAGCAGTCGTTCGGCTTCGGCTTCGGAACGGCGCCGCAGACCGAAAGCTCGTCGGTGCTCGGCAGCGGCTTCATCATCTCGTCGAGCGGTGATATCGTGACGAACGACCACGTCGTCAACAACGCGCACGACATCACCGTCAACGTGCTCGGCTACTCGACGCCCTTCAAGGCGACGGTGGTCGGCACCGACTACAACCTCGACCTGGCGCTTCTCAAGATCACGGCGCCGAAGCCGCTTCCGTACCTGACCTTCGCGGATCCCTCCAGCATCCAGATCGGCCAGTTTGTCGTCGCGATCGGCATGCCGTACGGCCTCAGCCACACGGTGACGTCCGGCGTGGTGTCGGCGCTCGGCCGCCCGCTGCAGATCGGCAACCGCTCCTACCGGGACCTCCTGCAGACCGACGCGGCGATCAACCCCGGCAACTCCGGCGGACCTCTTTTGAACCTGCAGGGCCAGGTGGTCGGCGTGAACACCGCCGTCAACACGCAAGGCCAGGGCATCGGCTTCGCCATCCCGGTCAACACGGTGACGCAGGCCCTGCCTTACCTCGAGCAGGGCAAGTCGGAGCCTGAGCCGTGGCTCGGCGTGGCGGTCGAGGACGTCGCGACGGCGCAGTACATCCCGCAGGGCTTCACCGGCAGCAGCGGCGTCCTGATCGACCAGGTGGTGTCCGGCAGCCCGGCTGCCAAGGCCGGCATCCAGGCCGGTGACGTGATCGAGGCCTTCAACGGCCAGCCGACCCCGACCACCGACAACCTGATCGAGGACGAGTACAGCGTGAAGGTCGGTCAGACCGTCACCCTCAAGCTCTGGCACCAGGGCTCGATCGAGACCGTCCAGGTCACGATGGGCAACATGCCGAACCAGGGCAGCTGATCGGACCGGATCCAGGCGGACGGGGCGGGCACGCACGTGCCCGCCCCTTTTCCATGGATCGCGGCGGCCTGAGGCATAATGAGCGGCAGGGATTGCCGAGCTTCCGATCACACCTCGGCGCAGGTGCGGTCGACCATACGGCGAAGCCTCCACGGTGCGCACTTTTACTCGCGAATGTGACAAGGAGCCGAGATTCTTGCAGCGTGCACGTCTTCTGACCACCCTGGCGGGCCTTGCCGCCGCAACGTTCGTTTTGGGCGGCTGCGGCCTCAGCGCGCAGACGGTCGGACCAGTCGCCGAGCCCTCGGCGACCGTCCGCACGCCGATCGTCCAGACGATCTATACGGCCGTGGACTTCGTCGGCCGCCACGGCGTGCTGGCCGGCTACGAGCAGAGCTTGAGCGGCGGTCCGACGACCGCGACGCAGACGGTGGAGACCGTGCCCCGGACGAGCGAGATCCTGCGCACGTCGGACGGGGGACGGACATGGCAGAGAACGTCCCTCGGCAACTGGCAGGTCCTGGCGCTCGACATGGTCACGGCTAGGGTCGGGTACCTGACGGCTATGGGTCTCGACGGCGGCTACGCCGTGCTGCGCACCGCGGATGGCGGCCGCAGCTGGCGGCGGGTGGAGCGGCTGCCGTTCCAGCCGACGATCGTTGGCGTGTTCGGCCCTGCGAAACTGCTCGTGCTGTCGGGTGGACGGCTCTGGTCGACCGAGGACGGCGGCCGGACATGGCGCAGCTTGCGACTTGGCGTTCCCGGTATCGCGGCGGCGGATTTCTCGTCGCCTCTCAAGGGTTACGCCGTCGCCGGCACGAGCATCCTCGCAACCGAGGACGGCGGCGTTCACTGGCAACGGAGCTACAGCCTGCCGCGGACCCTCGCGCTGCAGCTCGGACCCGCCACCGGAGCGACGATCGACGTGCCGTCCGGCGGGCGGGGCTGGGCATCCTTCACCCTTTCCGCCTGCTGGCCAGGCGGCTGCCCCAACGTGGTCCTGCATCAGGACCTGGGTGGCGCCTGGCGGATCGTGAGCGGCGAGGACGCGGGTCCCCTGGGCGGCGTCGCGGCATCCGAGGACCGCTTTCCCGGCGGGGCCCTGTCGCTTTGGGCCACCGGACCGGAGTCCGCGGTCTGGAATGGCGCGGGCGGCCTCTGGCAGACCGCCGACGGCGGCGCCACTTGGCAGGAGATCGGCGCTGCCAAGGCGCATCAGCCGAGTCCGCCGTTCGTGGCGGTCAGCGGCGCGCGGCCGGGCGATATCTGGGCGGTGGGACAGGACCAGTGGGGCGGCTACCTCCTGCACGACACGGAGACAGGCTGGCAGCAGGTGCGGCCCGAGCCCTTCCCGGTCTCGGCCGTGGACTTCGTCACGAGGCAGGTGGGCTATGGTATCGGCCTCAGCTGGAACCCGCACGCCATTGTGGGCACGAGGGACGGGGGGCGCTCCTGGAGGATGCTGTCCCCGGCCGGTAGCGGCTTGCCGATCGCCCTCGACTTCCTGAGCCCTGACCACGGCTACGTGGTCACCGCGGGGTCTGGCGGCACCCTCTTCGAGACCGCGGACGGCGGCCGGACCTGGCAGACGGTCGCCAGCTTCGCTTCGCCGGCGGCGGCCCTCACGTTCCGCAGCGCTACGGAGGGCGCCGTGCTGCTCGAGACCGGTCCCGGCTGGCCGCTTCAGTTCGCCCTGCGCGAGACGGCGGACGGGGGCGCGACGTGGAACGCGGGCGGCATCCCGAGAACACTCAAAGACGCGCTCGCCACCGCGACCCCTATCGACGTGACGTCCGCCTCGGCTGTCCTGCCGAGCCCAGTCGACGGCTATTTCCTCGCCCTTGTCGGTGGCGACCCGGAGCTCTGGCAGCTGCGGGCGGGCAACTGGTCGGCGCTTTCTGTGCCGCCCGGCGAGGCGTCGCGCGGCAATGGGCCCGAGCAGTACCAGGGCGGCGCGATGGCCGAGGGGCCGAAGGGCGACCTCTGGCTCGCGCTGCAGCCGGCCTGGACGGGGGCACCCGTGCGGATTATGCGGCGCCAGGCGGGAGCTTGGCAGACCTATGACCTGCCGCTGCCTGTGCGCCTCAACCTGCCGGCGGGGAGCCAGGCGATCTCGGTCTTCGGCCCCGACGATGCCGTGCTCCTCACGAACATCGGCCCCATCGAGACGACGGATGGTGGCCAAAGCTGGCAGAGACCTTGAGCGGCATGAAGCGGGACACGGGGGAACGACAGATAACAGCGGGGAGCCGTCCAAAAAGGGCGGCTCCCCTTCGAGTCTGAGCGGCTACTTGCCGAGCGCCTGCGCAAGCGACGTGATGTCCGGCACGCCGAGGCCCGTGGCCGCGTCCCAGCCAGGCCCGGCGCTGTAGTACCAGTTGTCGCCGGCCGTGATGTCTCGCATGCCCTGCCCGTGCAGGCCGTAAAGCTGCGGTGGCAGGAAGCCGAGATCCGCCCTGGTGGACTGGTTCAGGAGCGCCGCGATGCCGGCCCAGTTCGGCGAGGCGAAGGAGGTGCCGCCCCAGCCGTCGGTCCAGGGCGCCTGCGCGGTCGTCTGCACCGACGAGCTGTCGTAGATCGAGTAGCCGGTGTAGGGGTCCGCGTTCAGCGAGACGTCGGGTACGCCCTTGCCGGTCTCATTCTGGAGCTGCCCGCCGTAGCCCGCCTGCCACGAGGGCTCAGGCGTGAAGATGCTGAAACCACCGCCCGAACCGACCGGGTAGAAGGCCTTTTGGGCCTGCGTCTCGTTCTGGAAGCCGAGGGCACTGGCGCAGGGCAGGAAGTAGTCCCAGCCCCAGGCCTGCTCGGTCGCGGGCATGCAGGCCAGCTCGGACGGCTGCGGGATGCCGGAGATGCCCTGCGTCTCGTTGGCGCCGAGGGTCGTGCCGCCGACCGCCGTGACGTACGAGAGCGCCCCCGGCACGTCGACCGCGAGCCCGTTCTGGCCGTAGTAGCCGTAGGCGTCGTAGGCGCCGGAGTCGCCAGACGCCGCGAACATCGAGATGCCTTCCGCGGCGCCCTGCTCGAATTGCTGGTCCTGGAGCGTGGCGTAACCCGGGGTCGTGAACTGCTCGGCCTCGCCCCAGGAGACGGAGCTCACAGTCGGCACGCTGCCGTCGTAGCCGTTGACGACGGCGTTGAACACGTCGACGAAGCCGTTGTTGGTGTTCGGCGCGACGTAGACTTCGATGTTCGCCCCGGGGGCCATCGAGCCGGACTGCTCGACGTCGAGCGAGGTCTCGGAGCCGCCCTGCCCGGCGCCCGACGCGCCACCGGCCCCGATCGACTGGTCGACGCCGATCTCCTTGAGGGAGCCCGTGCGGTGCACGCCATAGTACTGCCAGAACGCTGGCGGGTCGGATGTCAGGAATGGCGCCAGGGTCGCGATCGCGATCGTCTGGCCGGCGCCCGTGAGGTTCCCGGCGTCGTAGATCTGCCGCGTGTTCTGCGGCGAGAGGCCGGTCGGGCCATTGCAGTCGCCGTAGCCGGCAAACGTGCATGTTGCCTGGTCGCCGGCGCTCGAGTAGCTCGCCGCGTTCAGCGACATGGCGTGGACGCCATTGAAGGTGAGCATGCCCGAGATGCCCGAGACCATCGCCTGCAGGTCGTAGCCGTCATAGTTCGTGGGCAGCTGCGGATCGCCTGTGTTGGCGAGGAACGAACGCCCTTTGTAGTGGAACTGGTTCACGGGCACGGAGAACGCCTGCTCCACCTGCCCGACGCTGCCATCGACGTAGAGGTAGTCGTTCGCGGTGTAGCCCTGGGGGTTTGTCTGGCTGGCCGACAGGCCGTAGCTCTCGAGGTATTGCTCGAGCGCCGCGATCGCAGGCGCCGGCTGCACGTACTCCGCGTCGAACTCCTGCGGCGTCAGATACTTGTGGTAGTACGGACTATGCGGCGTGACGGTGTCGAGGATGAACTGCGGCAGGCTCGGCATGCCCTTCGGCGTGACGAAATTGAGGCCGAGCAGGATCTCGATCGAGGCCGATTGCGCCGCTGGGCCGTTGTTCGTCGATTGCCCGAGCAGGGCCGACGCCGTATTGCCGTTGAGCGGAGCGTTGCCCGACGGCTTCGCCGCCGCGGCGCCGACGCTGCCCGCGACCAAGGCTGTCGCGGCCAGGGCTGCCAGCAGACCGCTGGAAAGCAAGGTTCTGCGCACCTTGAACCCTCCTCGTGGGACGCGTGTGTGGGAAACGTGAAGCGAGGATTCACTCCCTTTTTCCACGATTCCTGCCATATACCACTATGGGCTGGGTGTCCAAGCCAGTACGAAGAGGCCCGCCGGCGCTGATCCGGCGGGCCTTTCGAGGATGGTGCGGGGATTTGCCTGTCAGTGGCCGCCGACGCCGAAGTAGGCCTGGCGGACGGCGTCGTCCGCCTCGAGTTCCTGGACGGTGCCCCGGAAGGAGATGCGTCCGCCGTCCAGCACGTAGGCACGGTCGGCGATCTCGAGGAACTTGACGTTCTGCTCCGCGATCAGCATGGTCGGGCCGTTCTCGCGCAGGTTTCTGAGCACCGCGACCACCTCGCCGACGAAGCGGGGCGAGAGCCCCGCCGACGGTTCATCCATCAGCAGGAGGCGCGGCGGCACGACGACCGCCTTGGCCACGCCGAGCATCTTGCGCTGGCCGCCAGACAGGCTGGCTGCGCTGGCCGAGTGGAGCTTTGCCAGGTCGGGGAAGGTTTCGTACAGCTCGTCGATGCGCCGGCGGAGTTCGTGTCTCGGCAGACCGAAGCCCCCCACCTGCAGGTTCTCGTCGATGCTGAGGTTCGGGAAGACGCCAAGCTCGGTCATGTAGTGGATGCCGCGCTGCACTCTGAGGTCCGGCCGCAGGCGCTCCACATGCTGGCCGCCCAGCAGGATCTCCCCTTGCAGCAGGGGCCTGAGACCCATCAGGGCCTTGAGGAGGGTGGTCTTGCCGGCGCCGTTCGAGCCGAGCAGCACCGCCACCTCGCCCTGCTGGAGCTCGAGATCGACGCCCCAGAGCACCTGCAGTCTGCCGTAGGCCGCCTCGATGCCGCGCGCGGCGAAGAAGGGCTCCATCGCATCAGCCTCCAAGGAAGACCTCGACCACCTTCGGGTCCTGGGCCGCGGCCTCGAGTTTGCCAAAGAAGATTTCCGCGCCGGCGTTCATCACGACGACGTCGTCCGTAACCTTGCCGAGGAAGCCCATCAGGTGCTCCACCACCAGCATGGTGATGCCGTCCCTGCGCAGGGCGTTCAGCTTTTCCGCGACCAGATCGAGGTCCGCGGGGCTGAGTCCCGCCCCGAGCTCGTCGACCAGGAGCAGCTTCGGATCGGTGGCGAGCGCGCGGCCGAGATCGAGGAGCTTCTGCTGAGCGGTGTTGAGCGAAGCCGCCTCGCGGTCGGCGAGGCCGCCAAGATCGAGGAAGGCGAGGACGTCGTCGGTCTTCCTCCCGCTGCGCCGGCTGTGGCCTAGGGCCACCTCGACATTCTGCCGCACCGTGAGCGAGCCGAACGGCTTCGGCACCTGGAAGGTGCGGTTGACGCCGAGGTGGCTCATCTGATGCGGCAGGCGCCCCGTCACGTCCTGCCCGCCGAAGCGCACCTTGCCGGCGGTCGGGGCGTAGATGCCGGAGATGATGTTGATGAGCGTCGTCTTGCCGGAGCCGTTCGGTCCGACGAGGCCGAGCGCGCCGCCTCTCGGCACCTCGAGGTTCACGCCGCGCAGGGCCTGGAAGCCGCCGAAGCTCTTCTCGACGCCCACAACGCTCAGGAGAGCGTCAGAGGACATGGCTGCCCCTCCTCTTCAGGAGCGATGCGGCGCCGTCCGGCAGGAAGAGCACCAAGAGAATGATCAGGAGGCCGTAGATCAGCTGGAAATACTGGGGGTCGGAGATGCCGATCGTGTTGTACATGCCGTACAGCACGACGCTGCCGAAGAGCGGGCCGAGCAGGGTGCCGGCGCCGCCGAACAGTGTGAACACGATCGCGAAGATGCTGATCGAGAGCGAGAATACGGCGTCCGGGTAGAAGACGGAGGTCTGCCACGCGAAGGCGCCGCCCACGAGCCCGGCGATGGCCGCCGAGATCATCCAGGCGAAGGTGCGCTGGCGCACCACCGGCACCCCGGCCATGGCGGCCGAGACCGGGTCGTCGCGCATGGCCTGGAGCGCCGTGCCGAAGCGGGATCGCCGGATGTAGAGCACCACGGCCACCGTGAGGGCCAGGATCACCACCATGACGTAGTAGCTCAGGGTGGGGTTGAACTGCGACACCAGCTGGATGCCGTACGGGCCGTAGGTGACGTTCTGCAGCGCCGGGTTCGAGACGATCAGGTAGACCGCCTGCGACGCGGCCAGGCTCGCGATGGCGAAGTAGGCGCCGGAGAGGCGCAGCAGCGGCGAGAGCAGGAGACCGAGCAGCACCGCGATGGCGCCACCGCCCAGGAGCGCCAGGATCGGCGGCCAGTTCAAATGCAGCATGAGGAGGGACGCGCCGTAGGCCCCGATGCCGAAGAAGCCGACGTAGCCGAACGGCAGATAGCCCGTAAAGCCGTAAAGGATGTTCACGCCCTGGGAGAGCGCGATGTAGACCATCATCTGAAAGAGCAGCGTCTCGTTGCTGTAGGCCTGGGGCGCCAGGACGAACGCAAGCACGACCACCACGACGACGAGGGCGTCGACCCAGCGCCGCCTAAGCACTGCGCACCTGCCGGCCGAAGAGGCCGCTCGGCTTGACCAGAAGCACGAGGAGCAGCAGGAGGTAGGGCAGGAGGGCGGACCAGGACGGCAGGTAGGTCTGCATCAGCATCAGGGCGATGCCGTAGATGAGACCGCCCGCCACCGTGCCGATCGGATTGCCGAGCGAACCGAGCACGATGACCGCGAAGGCCGTGACGGTGAGGCCGACGCCGAGGTCCGGCGTGATGCCGCCGAGCATGAACGGCGCAAGTGCCCCCGCCGCCGCCGCCAGCCCGAGTCCGATGGCAAAGGCGATGGCCGAGACCTTGTGCACGCTGATTCCGCTGACCTCGGCCTCCTCGCGGCTCGCCATCACCGCGCGGGTCGAGTAGCCGATGCGCGTGCGGTAGAGGTAGAGGTAGACGAGCAGGAGCGCCAGGAGGCTGACGAGGCCGCTCACCACCCAGACCGCCGGAAAGGGCTGGCCCAGGATGCTCACGGGCGCCTTGCCGAACACGGGCTCGTAGATCGACTGGGCGTTGTTGCCGAAGCGCATCACGGCGAGCGCCTCGATGACCTGAGAAAGCCCGAAGAAGAGCACGAGCGAGATCATTTCCGGGTCCTTGGTCGCGGCGATGCGGGGCACGAGCACGTAGTAGAGGGCGATGCCCACCGCGAAGATCAGAACGGCCACGAGCACGAGCGACCAGAGCGGGTGCAGGTGCCATGCGGAGAAGGCGGTGACCGCGGCGAAGCCGCCGATCATCACGAAATCGCCGTGCGCCAGGTTCACCATCCGCAGGACGCCGAAGGTGAGGTTGAGGCCAAGGCCGATGAGGGCGTAATAAAGGCCGAACAGGACACCGGCGATCAGGGCGTAGAGCATGGCTGCCTTCCTTTCGGCATCCGCCGGGGATGGCGCCGGCTGGCCCTCCCTGGGGCGGGCCAGCCGGCGTCGCGTCTAGATCCGGACGGAATCGGGGCCCGGAATCAGTGGACCGCGCTGCCCGTGGCGACCGACGTCGGGTAGATGATCACGGTCTTGAGGCCGCTGCCGGAGGCCTGGATCTGTCCGACCGGCAGGGTCTCGCCCATCTGGGCGCCTTCGCTGTTGATCGTGAAGTCGCCGTCGAGCGTGAACATGTGGATCTTGCCGGCCGCGGCCCTGAGGTCGAGCTGCGACAGGGACTTCGCCGTCTCGAGCGTCTTCTGGATCGCGAGGCCCGTGTTGTAGCCGGCGATGTCGAGGAAGTTCGGCGCCGAGCCGTTGGCGCTCTGGAACGCCTGCGTGAACTGCGAGATGGTCATGCCGTAGTTGACGCCGCTGTTGTAGGCGAGAAGGGGCGGCGTCGGGTAGGTGTAGGTGTCGGTGAGCGTCTTGGCGCCAACGTTCTGTTCGAGCAGGCTGAAGAGCTGGCCCGGGAAGATCGTGAACAGGAAACCGAAGTGCTGGCCCGAGGCCGCGAGGTTCTGCAGGAAGGCGATGTCGTTGTTCGGGTAGCCGAGCTCGAGCACCGCGTCAGGGTTCGTGGCGGCGATGTTGTGGATGATGACGTCGTAGTTCGAGGTGGTGGTGGGCACGCCCTGGTTGTAGACAGGGGTCACGCCGCCGGCCTTGAGCTGCGTCGTCAGGGTCTGGTCCTGCGACTGGTCGAAGTCGTTCTCGGCGTAGACGATCGCGATGTTCTTGTAGTTCTGCGCCAGGAGGTACTTCGCGAGGTTGTCAGGCCAGACCGCGGAGGTCGGCAGGCCGGTCAGGACGATGTACGGGTTCGTGGGCGTGAAGAAGCTGGCGCCCGTTCCGGTCGGGTCGAACAGCACCATCTTGTGCTCCTGGGCGATCGGCACCGCGACCGACGTCAGGACGGAACCGAAGTCCGAGACGAGGATGTTGACCTTGTTCTGGGTGATGAGCTGGGTGTACAGCGTCTGGGCGGTGTTCGGGTCGCTCTGGTCGTTGTAGTCGACGAGCTTGACCGGAATCTTCTTGTTGTACGCCTTGACGAAGACGCCGCCATCCTTGTTGACCTGGTTCATCCAGAACTTGAGACCCGCGAGTTCAGGAAGGGATGAGGTCGCGTAGGAGCCCGAGCCAGCGTAGAGCGTGCCGATCGTGATGTCCTTCGGGGCCGTCGAAGTCGTTGTCGTGCTCGTGGTCGAGCCGCAGCCCGCAATCAGCAGCGCTGCTACGCCGGCCAGACCGAAAAGGTAGCGCCTCAACTGCTTCACCGATCCTGTCGCCTCCTCGAAGCTTCTCGATGCTCGGACGAGTGGGCTCATTCCACCTTGGTCCATAAACGATTATATCAGCGCCAGCGGTCGTCGCGCACATATGGGATAAAGCACTAACGATATTGGGCCATTCGGCATAAGCCATCGGAAATAGCCGCCAAGAAGCGCATCTTCGCGGGATTTCGACAAAATTAGTGCTTGTGGGCGAGGGCCACACGGAAATTAAAGGCCTGCGTCAACCGGCCCGGGCAAGCAGGAACTAACGGACCTCGGGCGAATTCCCTTCATGATTTCGTAACTTCAGAAGAATTTGCCTGAGCGAAGGAAGGAGGAACGGCGGGACCCGATCCGGGCGGTGTACGGCCTTACACGACATCCCATGCAGTCTGGAGGTGCCCCGTGTTGAAGACAACCTGGCAGCGGATCGTTACCCTGGCGGCAGCCGTCGTCATTCTCGGCGCCGCCGCAGGGTGCGGCAGTCAGACATCCTCCACATCACCGTCGAAGGGACCCGTGCAGGGCGGCACGCTGTCCATCGAGGTCTCCGCCGACCCGGTCGGCCTGGACCCCGCCACGACCCTCGACAACGACTCCGGTTACGTGCTGGGCACGCTGTACGACGGCCTGACGGCGTACGGCGTCGGCAACACCAAGGTTGTACCGGGCCTCGCGAAGAGCTGGCAGGTCACCAACGGCGGCAAGACCTACATCTTCAACCTGCGCAAGGGCGTCAAGTTCTCGGACGGAACGCCGTTCAAC
>JAJZIE010000355.1 GCA_021810725.1 Bacillota bacterium
GCGAGCCGCATCGGGGTAACCCCTTTCCTTGAGCCAGTTGCGCAGCCTGAACTCCGACACCTTGCCCGCCTGCACCTCGACGCCGCCGATCTCGACGATCGGGACCCTAGCCGCCAGCGGACTGTCTTCGTCCACCTGATCCACTTCGAGGTCGAGCGGCACGTCGCGCGCGATCCGTCGCAGAACGCCCTCCGCCTTGTGGCAGAGGCTGCAGTTCTCCTTCGTGCGCAGCACCGCCCTGATCGCTTGCAACGCCAATCGACTCCTCCCGTATCCTACGCGCCACGATGCCCCCGACCCGGCCGCTTTCCTTGGCGCTGAGGTTGCCCCAACCCGCCTCGACGACCTTGTCCCACAGGCCGAGATCCTTCGCGACGGCCTCCTTGAGCCGCCGCAAGGCGGCCTCCTCTGGCGTTTCCTGCTTCGCGGCCCGCCGCCGCTCTCCCTGCGTCGCTGGCAGGACGATCACTCCTTCCATCGACAGGATACCCAAGGATTTTCGGGCAGAACGCTTCGAGAGGACAGGTGGCGCAGAGCGGCTCCGGGCGGCAATGCAGTCGTCCGAGCTCGACGATTCCCGCGTGCAGCAGCCTCGCGCCTTCCGGCCGGCCCGCGATCGCGTCCGACATGGCCGCCTTCGCGTCGGGGCGCCGTGCCGTAGACGCAATCGCGCCGACGCGCGGCAGGATGCGCATGGCATAGGCGTCCACCACCGCCGCCGCTTCCCCGAGCGCGTAGACCATGATCGCGGCGGCGGTCTCGCGGCCCGCGCCGGGCAAGGCCAGCAGCATGCGCTCCTGCTCCGCGAGCCCATACCGGCCGAGACTCCGGAGATCGCCTTGCAGGTCCTTGGCGGCGAACTGCGCCAGTCGGATCAGGTAGCTGGCCTTCTGCTGGTGGAAGAGAGCCGGGCGGATCGCCGACGCGACATCGTCGTGCCTGGCCGCAGCCAGCGTATGCGGCCGCAGGAGATCCCGCGCCGCGAGCGCCTTGACCGCCTGCGCAGCCTGGCGCCACGTGACGGCCTGCACCAGCACGGCTCCGACCGCGATCTCGAAGGGGCTCTCGGCCGGCCACCACGTCCCGAGATCGCCGAAGGCCCGTTCGAGGGCAGAAAGAAGTTCGGCTGCCCTCATGCCGCAGGCAGGCGCCGCAACGCAAGGAGGGTCCAGGCCCCCATGGCTCCGGCGAGCAGGAATGCCCCGACGGGTCCGATGACGCTCGCGAAGGCGCCGCCGAGGATCGGTCCAGCCGCGGAGACGACGCCGGCCACCGTGCCCATGGCGCCGAGCGCGGCCGCGGCATTCTCCTGTCCCACCTGCTCCATGCGCAACGTGCCCCACGCGATCACGGCCAGCTGATAGAAGAGGAAGGACGCCGCAAGCGCCGCCATCATCGGCAGCTCGCCCCGCAGGAGCAGCCAGAGCCCAAGAATGGCGAGATGGCCCGTGACGCCGATGGCGAGCGCGCGGGCCGAGCCGAACGCTTCGATGCGGCGGCCGAGCCAGAACGAGAGGATCACCGCGGGCAGCCACCCGACCGAGAACAGCAGGTTCACGGCGGCCGACGCCAGATGGCCCTCGTTGTGGGCGTAGAGCGCGATGAAGGGACCGCTCACCGTCAGCGAGGCCACCGCCATGAACGCCGTCGACGCCATGGTGAGGGGTCGGAGCCTGCCGCTGAACGCGTCGCGGATGCGGATCCTGTGCGTGGATACTTCCCGCCGGGTGTCCTTGAGCATCGCGATCCGCACCGCCCCGGCCACGAGCGACGCGAGAGCCGTGATGCCCATCAGGGGCCGCACGCCGAGGCTCGGCAGCAGCAGGGCGCCGATGGCGGGTCCCGCCAGCGTCGCGAGCCCCGAGGCGAACTGGAACACCGAGAAGGCGTGGGCACGCTGCTTCGATGGCACGGATTCGGCGGTCATGGCGGTGAACGAGGGGTTTTGCATCGCGCCGGTCACGTTCATGACGATGAGCGCGATGGCGAGCACCTGCCAGTTCGAGGACCACCAGACGACGCCGTAGAGTACGGCCGCAACGAAGGTCGGCAGGGCGATCAGCAGCCGCCGGCCGAAACGTTCGGCGAGGATGCCGCCCTGAAGCTGCAAAAGGGCCGCGGCCAGGGAGATCAGCGTGTAGACCGTCGACACCTCGAAGCTCGAGGCGCCGCGATGCTGGAACACGACCGGCAAGACCGGGTACCACGTGTAGAGGGTCACCACGATCAACGCGGTCGTCACCGACAGGATGGTGACGTTGGCGGGACGATAGATCGGGGCGGCTTCGCGCTTGCCTGCGCCTACCGGGGTCGAGAGCACTGGCGATGCTCCTAACGCGCAGAACTGCGGCCACGGGGCCTGTTGAGGCACATCGTAGCACAGCGGCGCCCAGGGCAGGACACCGCTACTCTGCTCTCAGGAGATCCTCACCGAGCAGGCGACGCCGCGCGGGTGGCGTGTGCTCCCAGACGTCGCGGCCGCGCTCGCGCAGAACCGCGGCGACGGCCCGGCGGTCGCCTTCCCCGAGTTCGCGG
>JAJZIE010000034.1 GCA_021810725.1 Bacillota bacterium
GCCGACCCTCCTGCCGCCCGGCCTCGCGCCGGCGCTCGGCGCGAGGCAGGTGCCCCTGGAGGACGGCCTGCGGGAAGCCGATCTCGTCATGGTGCTAAGGCTCCAGCAGGAGCGCATGGAGCGCGGCTACCTGCCGTCGCTCGGCGAGTACCGGCGGGAGTGGGGACTCACTGTGGAGCGCCTCGGCCTCTTGCGGGCGGACGCGCTGGTGCTCCATCCAGGTCCCCAGAACCGCGGCGTCGAGCTGGACGCCGAAGTCATCTACGATCCGCGCAGCCTGATCCACCGGCAGATCGCGTGCGGCGTCGCGATGCGCGCGGCCCTGATGGAGGCGATGCTGGATGCGCGTTGACCTGCGGGGCGTGCGCCTCTTCGACCCGGCCGAGGGTCTCGACCGCGTCGCGGACCTTCTGGTCGAGGACGGGGTCATCGCCGCGATCGGTCATGGCCTTCCGCGCGGCGACGAGACGGTCGAGGCCGAGGGAGCCCTCGTGACGCCGGGCCTTTGCGACGTGCACGTCCATCTGCGCGAGCCGGGTCAGACGCAGAAGGAGGACATCGACTCCGGTCTGAGGGCGGCGCTCGCCGGCGGTTTCACCGACGTCTGCGCGATGCCCAATACAAAGCCGCCGATCGACGAGGCATGGCTCTTGCGCCAGGTGCTCGGCCGGGCGGCTGGACACCCGGTGCGCATGCACCAGATCGCCGCCATGACCAAGGGCCAGGCGGGCACGGAACTGACGGAGTTCGGCGCCCTCCTCGGCGCGGGCGCCGTCGCGTTTTCCGATGACGGCCACGGGGTCGCGCGCAGCACGGTGATGCGGCTCGCGCTGCAGTACGCGCAGGCCTTCGGCGCGCTGATCGTCAGCCACGCCGAGGATCCGGACCTCGCCGGCTCGGGCGTGATGCACGAGGGTAAGGTCTCGTACCGGCTCGGCCTCCCTGGCCAGCCGCGCAGCGCGGAGTCCTCGATCGTCGCGCGCGACCTGGAGCTCCTGCGCGATGTCGGCGGCCGGCTGCATGTCGCGCACGTGTCGACCCGCGAGACGCTCTCCCTCCTGCGCAGAGGGCGCGAGGACGGCCTCGCGGTGAGCGGGGAGGTGACGCCGCACCATCTTCTCCTGACGGACGAGGCGGTGGCGGAACTGGGGAGCCTCGCGAAGATGAACCCGCCCCTTCGGGAGGCCTCCGACCGCGAGGCGTTGCGCGAGGCGCTGCGGGATGGCCTCATCGACTGCATCGCGACCGACCACGCGCCGCACACGGCCCAGGAGAAGAGCCAGGGCATGCTCGGGGCGCCGAATGGCGTGATCGGCCTCGAGACGGCGTTCAGCTCGCTCTACAGCGGTCTCGTGCAGGAGGGGCAGCTCCCGCTCGAGCGGCTCGTGACGGCGATGACGGCGGGACCGCGCGCCGTTTTCGGCCTGCGGCCGGTCGCGCTGCGCGAAGGCCGGGAGGCCCGGCTCAGCGTCTTCGACCTCAGCGTCGGCTGGACGGTGGGACCGGGAACGCTGCGATCAAGAAGCGGCAACTCTGCGCTCCTCGGGAGAACCCTCCAGGGCAGGGCGCTTGGCATCATCACGGAAGGCAGGTGGCACCCGGTTGCGGACTGATCGCGTCTCGGCCGTGCTCGAACTCGAGGACGGACGGATTTTCCCAGGAAGCCTCATCGGACCCACGGACGTCGTCGGCGAGGTCGTCTTCACGACGGCGATGACCGGATACGGAGAAATCGCGACCGACGCTTCCTACGCGGGGCAGATCGTGGTCATGACCTTCCCCGAGATCGGCGTCTACGGCGTCGACCCCGGCAACCTGGAGGCGGCGCGCCCGACCCTGCGCGGCCTCGTCGTGCGCTCGCTGCAGGAGGAACCGAGCCACGCGACAAGCCAACTAGGCATCGTCCCCTTCCTGCAGGAGGCCGGCGTGCCGATTCTTTCCGACGTGGACACCCGCGCCTTGACGCGGCATCTGCGCAAAGCCGGCACGATGGCGGGCAGGATTGCCCTGGCCGCAGGCGGCGCGGTGCCCGCGACGTCCTGCCAGCTCGTGCGCGAGATGGCGACGCCCAGGAGCTACTGGTTCTCGCGCGAGGGTGACGGGCCCGTCGTGGCGGTCCTCGACTTCGGCCTCAAGTCCGACATCCTGCGGCAGCTCCAGGCCGCCGGCGCCAGGGTGTTCGTCGTGTCGCCCGACGCGCCGCTCGCCGAGATCGAGGGTGCCGGTGCCCGGGGTGTCGTGCTCTCGAACGGTCCGGGCGACCCGGCCCTCATGCCCGAGTTCGCCGAGAAGGCGAGGCAGGTCGCGGACCACTGGCCGACGCTCGGCATCTGCCTCGGCCATCAGCTTTTGGCGCTCGGCTACGGCGGCAAGACGTTCAAGCTCCCGTTCGGCCACCGCGGCGCGAACCATCCGGTCGGGCACGGCGAGGGCCGCCCCGGCGAGGTGACGAGCCAGAACCACGGCTACGCTGTGGCGGAGGAGAGCCTCCTCGGGACGCCGCTCGTCGTCACGGAGCGCCATCTCAACGACGGCACCGTCGAGGGTCTCCGCCACACGGGACGGCCGGTTTTCTCGGTGCAGTACCACCCGGAGGCCGGACCCGGGCCATGGGAAGCCCGCGACACGCTGCGGCGCTTCGTCGCATCGCTGGGAGGTGTCGCCTGATGGGCCGGCAGGGACTGCCGCGCAAGGTTCTGGTGATCGGCTCGGGCCCGATCGTGATCGGGCAGGCGGCCGAGTTCGACTACGCGGGGACGCAGGCCTGCCAGTCCTTGCGCGAGGAAGGCGTCGAGGTGGTGCTGGTCAACTCGAACCCGGCCACCATCATGACGGACCCCGGCATCGCGGACCGCGTCTACCTCGAGCCGCTGCTGCCCGAGTACCTCGAGCGCATCATCGCCCGCGAGCGCCCGGACGGCCTCCTGCCGACCCTGGGCGGTCAGGTCGGGCTGAACCTGGCGGTGCAGCTCGAGGAGTCCGGCGTGCTGGCGCGCCACGGCGTGCGGCTCCTCGGCACGGGCGTCGCCGCGATCAAGAGAGCCGAGGACCGCGAGGCCTTCCGTGCGCTCATGCTGGAACTCGGCGAGCCGATTCCGCGCAGCCGCACCGTCGAGAGCATAGCGGACGGCGTAGGGTTCGCGCGGGAGGTCGGGTATCCCGTGATCGTGCGGCCGGCCTACACCCTCGGCGGCACCGGCGGCGGCATCGCCCCTGATGAATCGGAACTCGAGGCGGTCCTGGCGCGCGGACTCGCGCTGTCGCCGATCCACCAGTGCCTCGTCGAGGAGTCGATCCAGGGCTGGAAGGAAGTCGAGTACGAGGTCATGCGCGATCGCCTGGACCAGGCGATCACGGTCTGCAACATGGAGAACATCGACCCCGTCGGCGTGCACACCGGCGACTCGATCGTCGTGGCACCCAGCCTGACCCTGACGGACCGGGACTACCAGGTGCTGCGCTCGGCCGCGCTGCGCATCATCCGCGCGCTGGGGGTCGAGGGCGGCTGCAACGTGCAGTTCGGGCTGCACCCGGTGACGGGGGAGTACCGGGTCATCGAGGTGAACCCGCGCGTCAGCCGCTCGAGCGCGCTGGCGTCCAAGGCGACGGGCTACCCGATCGCCAAGATCGCCGCCAAGCTCGCCCTCGGGCTTACGCTCGACGAGCTGCGCAACCCCGTGACAGGAAGAACCTCCGCCCTGTTCGAGCCTGCGCTTGACTACGTCGTCGTCAAGATTCCGCGCTGGCCGTTCGACAAGTTCGCCCAGGCGGACCGGCGCCTCGGCACGCAGATGCAGGCCACGGGCGAGGTGATGGCGATCGGCCGCACCCTGCGCGCCGCGATCTTGAAGGCGGTGCGCTCGCTCGAGATCGGCACCTACCACTTGCAGCTGAAGGAGCTCAAGGGCAAGTCGGACGAGGAGCTCACGGCCCTCTCGCAGACCCCGGACGACCGGCGGCTGTTCGCGGTGGCGGAACTCATGCGGCGCGGCCACGCGATCGAGGAGCTCCGGCGCCTCACGGAGATCGACCGCCACTTCCTGCGCGAGATCGCCCGCATCGTCGCGCTCGAACGGGAACTCGCGGCGCGGCCAGGCGACGTCGAGCTGTTGCGCGCGGCGAAGCGCGACGGCTTCTCCGACCGCGTCATCGCGGAGCTTTGGGCGAGGGAAGCCGCCGACGTGCGGCGGCTGCGCCAGGAGCACGGCATCGTCCCCACCTACAAGATGGTCGACACCTGCGCGGCCGAGTTCGACGCCGAGACTCCGTACTACTACTCGACCTACGAGATGGAGGACGAGGCGCCGGTGCCGGAGGGAGAGCGCTCGGTCCTCGTCCTCGGCTCGGGCCCGATCCGCATCGGCCAGGGCATCGAGTTCGACTGCTCGGCGGTGCATGCCCTGGGGGCCCTGAGAGGCGCCGGCCTGCGCTCGATCATGATCAACTCGAATCCTGAGACCGTCTCCACCGACTGGACGCAGTCCGACCGCCTCTACTTCGAACCGCTCGGCTTCGAGGACGTCCAGGAGATCGCGGAGCGCGAGCGCGTGGCAGGGGTTCTGGTGCAGTTCGGCGGCCAGACCGCGATCAACCTCGCGAGCAGCCTGCAGGAGGCCGGCATTCCGATCCTCGGGACGCAGGCGCAGGGCATCGACGCGGCGGAGGACCGCCGGCAGTTCGACGCGCTGCTGCAACGGCTCGACCTCAGACGGCCGAGAGGGGAAACGGTGCTCGACGCCGACGCCGCTCTCAAGGTGGCGGGCGAGATCGGCTACCCCGTGCTGGTGCGCCCGTCGTTCGTGCTCGGCGGCCGCGCGATGGAGATCTGCTACGGCCCCGACGAGCTCGGCGAGTATCTCGAGCGGGCGGCCGGCGCCATGCCGGGCCGGCCGATCCTGGTGGACCAGTACCTGCCGGGACTCGAGCTCGAGGTGGACGCGGTGGCGGACGGCGAGGACGTGCTCGTCGGCGGCATCATGCAGCACATCGAGCGGGCGGGGGTGCACTCGGGCGACTCGATCGCCGTCTATCCGGCGCCGGGCATCGACGGGCGGATGGAGGCGGAGATCTGCGAAGCGACGCGGCGCCTGGCGCTCGGACTCGAGACGCGTGGGCTGCTCAACGTCCAGTTCGTCGCCTACGAAGGACAGCTCTACGTGATCGAGGCGAACCCGCGCGCGTCCCGCACCCTGCCCTATCTCATGAAGGTGGCGGGCGTGCCGCTCGCCGCCATCGCGACGCAGGTCGCCCTCGGCCGGAGCCTGCGCCAGCAGGGCATCACGCCGGGCCTCTGGCCGAAGAGCCCGCACGTCGGCATCAAGTGCCCCGTCTTCTCCTGGGCGAAGCTCAGGCGCGTCGACGCGACCTTGGGACCCGAGATGAAGTCCACCGGCGAGGTGCTCGGCATCGACCCCGAGTTCTCGCAGGCGCTGATGAAGGCGTTCGCCGCGGCGGGCTACCGCGTCCCGGAGCGGCCGCGGGTTCTCCTGACGATCGCCGACCGCGACAAGGAGGAGGTGCTGCCGCTGGCGGCCGACCTCTACCGCGCGGGGGCGAGGCTCTACGGCACCCGCGGCACCGCGGCCGCCCTGAGGGCGGCCGGCGTCGAGGTGGAGGAGGTGCCGAAGATCGGCGAGGCGGCACCCGACATCCTCGAGCGCATCCGCTCCGGCGACATCGACCTCGTGGTCAACACGTTCACGCAGGGCAGGAGCCCCCAGCGCGACGGCTTCCAGATCCGCAGGACCGCGGTGGAGCACGGCGTGCCCTGCGTCACCTCGCTCGACACCGCGCAAGCGATGCTCGGCGTGATGGCGAAGCCGCGCAGCATGGAGGTGCGGGCACTGCAGGACTACTTCGCGGCCGACCTGCCGTGAGGCCGCAGGACGTCCGCGTGGTGGAGCGGCTGCAGCCGGCGCCGGATTGCGTCGAGCTCGTGCTCGAGTTCCCGCAGGACGAGGAGCCGGAGCCCGGCCAGTTCTACATGCTCTCGGCCGGAGACGGACGCGATACCTACCTGCCGAGGCCGCTCTCCTTCTTCCGCACCTTCTCGCCGCGGCGGATGAGCTTCCTCTTCCGGGTCGTCGGCCCGGGCACCGCGGCGCTGGGTCGGCTGAGGCCCCGGGACCGCCTGCAGGCCATGGGGCCGCTCGGACACGGCTTCCCGCTGCCCGAGCGGCCGCTGCGCGCGGCGCTCGTCGGCGGAGGGGTGGGTGTGCCGCCGCTCTGGTCGCTCGGCCGCGCCTTGCGCCAGCGGGGTTGCGAGGTGATCGCGCTGATCGGCGCCAGGACGCGCTTCGGGTTGCTCGGACAGGCCGAGCTCCAGGGGCTCGGCATCGAGGTGCGCACGGCGACCGACGATGGCTCGCGCGGACACCACGGTCCCGTGACGGACCTGCTCGGGGAAACGGGAGCCGACGCGGTCGTCGCCTGTGGCCCCGAGCCCATGCTGCGGGCGGTCCAGGCGTTCGCGGAGCGGACGCGCCTTCAGGACACCTACCTGGCGCTCGAGGCGGCGATGGCCTGCGGGTACGGGGTGTGCCTCGGCTGCGCGGTGGAGCGCAAGAGCCCTGACCCCGAGCTCGGTGCCTACGGCACCTACGCCCGCGTCTGCCGGGAGGGTCCCGTGTTCCGCTGGGACGAGGTGAAGCTCTGATGGAACTCGCGACAGAGGTTGCGGGGATCACCTTCAAGAACCCCGTGCTGACCGCCTCGGGCACCTTCGGCTACGGGCGCGAGGCCGCGGAGCTCTACGACCTCTCACTTCTGGGCGGCGTGATGGTGAAGGGCGTCTCGCGCGAACCGTGGTCCGGCAACCCGCCCATCCGCATCGCCCGGGCCCCGGGCGGCATGCTCAACGCGATCGGCCTGCAGAACCCGGGTCTCGAGCACTTCCTTACGGTCGACCTGCCCTTCCTGCGCGATTACGACACGAAGGTGATCGTGAACGTCGTCGATCACGACGAGGAAGGCTTCCTGGCCGTCGTGCGCGGCGTCGACGGGCAGCGCGGGGTCGCCGCGATCGAGCTCAACATCTCCTGCCCGAACGTCGCGGACGGCCTGCTCTTTTCGCAGGATCCCGACCGGGCCGCGGGGCTTGTGGCCAAGGTGCGCCAGGCCACGCGCCTGCCGCTGATCGTCAAGATCTCGCCGAACGTCACGGATCCCGTCGGGCTCGGCCGGGCGTGCGCTCAGGCGGGCGCCGACGCGCTCTCGGCGATCAACACCGTGCTTGGCATGGCGATCGACGTGGAGCGCCGCCGCCCCGTGATCGCGAACCGCACGGGGGGTCTCTCGGGGCCCGCGGTCAAGCCGGTCGGGCTCAGGATCGTCTACGACCTCGCGCGCGCCCTCGACATCCCCGTGATCGGCATGGGCGGCATCGAGAGCGGCCGCGACGCGCTCGAGTACCTGATGGCCGGCGCAAGGGCCGTGGCGGTGGGGACGGCCGTGTTCCGCGATCCTCTGGCGCCACCCCGCATCATCGGGGAACTCGAGCGGGAGCTCGAGGCGGCCGGCTTCGCCTCGGTGGGCGAGGCGTGGGCCGCGGCCAATCCCGACGCGAGAAGGAGGACACAGGATGCGTGAGGCGCGCGAATACCTTTTCGTCGCCCTGGACCAGATGAGCCCCGAGAACGCTCTCGCGCTGGCCCGCCAGGTGGCGCCCGAGGTCGGGGGGTTCAAGGTGGGCATGGACCTGTTCAACCAGGGCGGTCCGCCCGTCGTGCGCGCGGTGGTCGCCCTGGGTCGTCCGGTCTTTCTCGACCTCAAGCTGCACGACATCCCGCAGACCGTGGCGCGCGGGGTACGGGCCGTGTGCGACCTTGGCGTGCGCTACGTCAATGTCCATGCCTCGGGTGGCGCCGCGATGCTGCGCGCGGCGAAGGAGGCCGCGGGCGAAGAGGTGCGGCTCCTCGCCGTGACGCTGCTCACGAGCATGGACGAGCCGACGGCTCAGGCCGTCGGCTGGCAGGGGACGCCGAGGGACATCGTTTTGCGCCTCGCGCGGATCGGCCAGGAGGCCGGGGTTGACGGCTATGTCACCTCGGGCGAGGAAGCCCCGGAGCTGAGACGCCTCTACCCGCGAGCGACGCTCGCGGTGCCGGGCGTGCGCCGGGCGGCGGACGGGCGCCAGGATCAACGGCGCGTGGTGACGCCGGCCGCGGCGCGGAGGGCTGGAGCGGATCTGATCATCGTCGGGCGCGCCATCACGGAGGCGCACGAGCCCGTCGGGGCCGCCAGAGCCTTCGTCGAGGAGATCGCGGAAGGGGAGACCGAGTGATGCGGGACCAAGGATATTGGCTCGAGCGGCTCAAGGCGTGGGGGGTGTTGCGGGAAGGGCATTTCCTGCTCACCTCCGGTCGCCACTCCAGCCGCTTCCTGCTCTTCGCGCCGGCCTTCTCCTTGCCGTCGGCGGCCGCGGAGCTCGGGCAGGCCGTGGCCGAACTGTTCGAGCGGCAGGACATCGAGACGGTGGTGGGGCCGGCGATGGGCGGCGTGATCCTCGCGCACGAGGTGGCGAGGGCGCTCGGCGTGCGCTCGATCTTCGCGGAGAAGGACGGCGAGCGCATGGCCCTGAAGCGTGGCTTCACGCTGCGCGCCGGCGAGCGGGTGCTCGTCGTGGAGGACGCCGTCTCGACCGGAGGTTCGGTGCAGAAGGTGCTCGACATCTGCGAGGCGATGCAGGCCGATGTGCGTGGCGTCGGCATCATCGCCGACCGCACCGGCGGCAAGGTGGATCTCGGCGTGCCACTCAAGGCGCTGATGACGCTCGAGATCCCGTCCTACGCCCCGGATGACTGTCCGCTCTGCCGCGAGGGCAGACCGCTCGAGCGCCCCAAGTCCTGACCGGCCCCTGTGCAGGGGACCGCACGACAGGCAAAGGCGGAGGGCCGCGACATCGTCGCCGCCCTCCGCCTCTCGATTGGCCTGCCGGAAGCCACGCGCTCCCCGGGCCCCGGGCATGTTCCGGTCAGTCCTGCTTGGTCGTGCCCGGCTCTTGTGCGCTGGCCTTCTGGTCGAGGCCCGCGTCCTGCTGGATGTCGTTCATCGATTTGCGGAACTCCCGGATCGTCTTGCCGAGGCCCGAGCCGATCTCGGGAAGTCGCTTGGGGCCAAAGATGAGCAGCGCGACCGCCAGGATGATCACCAGATGGACCGGTGACAGGAGATCCATCGGCTCGCCCCCTTTCCGTAGGAACTGGGTCGATTATAGTCCTTGTGCGACGTTTGGGCACGGACCATTGGACCAAAGGTGGGCAGGCGTCCCGCGCGCCCGGCGGCCAACGGCCCTGAGCGGGCAGCGGGCGGAGGAAGCCGAGAAGGCTTCCTCCGCCCGCGTGCGTCCGTCGGGAAATCGGGAGCTCAGTCGGCCGGTGTGGCCTTTGCCGACGACGACTCGACCACCGCCGAGCTTGGGGTGGCGGCGGACACGGCGAGCACGACGATCGCGTTCGCGATGACCGCCAGGAAGCCGGAGTTGAGGCCCCAGATGATCGAGGTGCCCGTGAGCGAGAAGATCGCGACCATGATCACGCCGACCAGGATGCCGGAGATGGCGCCGATCCGGTTGGCTCCGCGCTTGGTGAAGACGCCGAGGATCACGGCGGGGAAGAACTGCGTCACGAAGTTGTAGCCCATCAGCAGCAGGGCGACGATCGTGGCGTTGCTGTTGGCCGAGAAGAAGAGCGTGATGGCGGCGATCACCCAGACCAGGACGCGGGCGACGAGCTGCACCTGGGAGGGTGTCGCGCTGCGGCTCAGCGGGCGGTAGATGTTCTCCGCCAGGAGGGTGCTCGCGCCGATCAGCATGAGGGAGCCCGGCACCAGGGCCGCCAGCATGCCCGCGCCGCCGATGACGCCGACGAACCAGGGCGCGTAGACCTTGGTCACGGCGGACATCAGGGCGAGGTTCGAGTTGGTCAGGCCCGGCACGATCAGGATGGCAGCGAAGCCGACGAAGAAGACGAACAGCAGGATGAGCTGGTAGAGCGGCAGGAACATGGCGTTGTTGCGGAACACGCGCTCGCTCTTGGCGGTGTAGACGGCTCCGAAGGCGTGTGGCCACATGTAGAACCCGACCGCCGTCATCAGCACCGTGGAGATGAACCAGGGGATGCCCTGCGCGGTGGAGCCGAAGGTCAGGAAGCCGGGCTTGAGGGCGTCGATCTTGTGGAACATGGCCGAGAAGCCGCCGACGTGGAGCGGCAGGGCGATGCCGATGAAGAGCACGACGGCCAGCAGCACGATGTCCTTGAGGGCCGCCGTCCAGGCGGAGCCGCGCACACCGCTCAGCGTGACGTAGATCGCGATCACGAACATCGCGATGACCATGCCCCAGACGGCGCTGATGCTGCCGTAGGACGCGATCTCCACGATCAGGCCGAGACCGGTGAACTGCGACTGCAGGTACGGGATGATGGCGACGACGCCAACGAGCGCGACCAGCATGGAGAGACCCCGGCTTTGGAAGCGGTGCTCGAAGTAGTCCGGCTGGGAGATGAGGTTGTGCGTCTTCGCGTAGCGCCAGATCCGCGGCAGCATGAAGTAGGCGAGGACGTACGCAAGCGAGCCGTAGCTCAGGATGTAGAGCGTCGGGCCGCCTACCCCGTAAGACCAGCCGCTGCCGCCGAGGAACGTGAACGTCGTGTAGATGTCGCCGGCCATCAGCAGGAAGACGAAGAGGGCGCCGAAGCTGCGACCCGCCACGGTCCACTGCTGCAGGTTCATCTGCTTGCCGCGCGCGGCCAGCAGGCCAAGGATGAGCGATATGACGACCGTCAGGAAGATGATGACCAGAGCTGCACTGTGCAACGTCGTCCCCTCCTTCTAGTCCTGGAGTTCCGGCCCTTTGTTGGCCGGATCCAGCAAGTAGACGACGATCATCACGAGCGCTGTGAACACGACGCAGGTCGCGATGTAGAACCAGAGGAATGGCAGGCCCAGGACGTAGGGCGTGACCGAATTGGCGAAGAAGACGCCCACCAGGAAGGCGAGCGGCGGGAGGATGGCCAGCCAGCGAATCGCCACGTGTACCGCCTCCGTTCCTTGAGAGGAATCAGCGACCGGCCGCCTGCAACCGCTCGAGCAGATGCAGGGCCGTGTGCACTTCCGCCCTGAGGCCGATGCGAAGCGCGTCCTCGTCGATGTTGAAGCGCGCGTTGTGGTGGGGGTAGGCGAGGCCTTTTGCGGCGTTGCCCGCGCCGATGAGGAAGAAGGTCCCAGGGGCCTTGGTCAGGTAGGCGGAGAAGTCCTCGCCGCCCATGCTTGGCTCGGGTGCGACGACGGCGTCCCGGCCGAACTCGGCGAGGAGCGCCTCCTCCACCCAGGCGGAGATCCTGGGATCGTTGATGACCGGCCGGTAGCCGAACTGGTAGCTGAGGTCGTACTCGGCGCCGTGGGCCTGTGTCACGCCGCGCAGCACGCGCTCCATGATGCCAGGCACCGCTTGCCTCTGTTCGGGGTCGAACGAGCGCACCGTGCCGGCGAGCTCCGCCACGTCGGGAATCACGTTGTTCGTGGTGCCGGCGTGGATCTTCGTGATGGAGACGACCAGGGGCTTCAGGGGATCGGTCTGGCGCGAGACGATCTGCTGCAGGTTCACGATGGCCTGGGCGGCCACCGCGACGCAGTCCACACCCATGTGGGGCTGGGCCGCGTGCCCGCCCCGGCCGCGGATGACGAGCTCGAAAGTGTCCGACGACGCCATCATCGGGCCGCTCTTCACGGCCACCGTGCCGACCGGCAGGGGAGTCCAGACATGCGCGCCTATGACGGCGTCGACTCCGTCGAGCGCGCCGCTGTCGCAGAGCGGCTGCGCCCCGCCGGGGGGCAGCTCCTCCGCCGGCTGGAAGACAAAGCGGATCTCACCCGGGAGGCGGTCGCGCAGATGGGAGAGCACATGTACCGCGCCGAGCAGCATCGCCGTGTGCGCGTCGTGGCCGCAGGCGTGCATGGCGCCGGGGTTCCGGGACACGAATTCGATCTCGTTCTCCTCGCTGATCGGCAGCGCGTCGATGTCGGCCCGCATCGCCAGGACAGGGCCGGGCGCCGCGCCCATGAGTCGGGCGACGACGCTGAACTCGGTGGGCCGGGTGAGCTCAAGACCTTCGAACCGCTTTAGCGTCTGGTACACGAATTCGGCGGTCTCGCGCTCGTGGAACGAGACTTCGGGATGCGCGTGCAGATGTCGCCGCCAGCCGAGGACGTCCGGTTGCACCGCCTCAAGCAGGGACTCGACTTCAGCCGGATCCACGTCCACGCTCGTTCATACCTCCCGCGGGCAGGACTGTGTCGGCACGGGCCCGCGGTCTACGATAGCGGCGCAATCCGACAAATATGCCGTGGCCAGCGGCAAAATAGACGAACGAAAGGTCCGCGGTGCGGCCGTATCTGGCCGCACCGCGGACCTGGTGGGACCTGGTTCGGATGCACCATCTGGAGCTGACCACTACCTCGGTTGCCACAGGCGCAGGCCTTCAGGACATGTGGCATTCAGGGCGTCGACCGAGCCGACGCGCTGTCGTGGCCGGGATGAGGAGTTCTCCCGGCGCGGTAGGCCAGCCGGGCGCGGGCCAGCACCGTGCCCGCGATGTAGAGTCCCGGCAGGAAGAGGGCGAGACCCAGGACCAGGTCGCCGCCGCTGCCGCGTGTGACGGCCTCGTAGAGGAACCCCGTGCCAAGGGTGCCGAGGCCAAGCCCGCCAAACCACAGCACCGGAAAGAGAACGCCCCTCATGTCGCCTGCCTCCTCTTTTCGGCCTGCGCGCCGCGCGTGGTGGCGCCGGGTCCCCGCTCGACGCTGTGGTACCAGTCCCGCCAGACCAGGCGGTAGATGCGCAGCTTGTGCGGCAGTTCGCGCACGCCGGGCAGGAACGGGATGGCCAGGAGAAGCAGCAGGATGATCAGCATGGTGTAGGCGGCCATCAGGTCGCCGGCGGGGGACGTGGAGTAGGGCGGGATCTGATAGAGGGCGGTGTACGGCGTCAGCCACCAGGGGCCGGGGTAGCTGAGCTCGTCGTGCATGATGCCCCACTCGCCGCCCAGAAGGTCATACCTCTGCGCCATCTGGTGCAGGGCCGCCCCTTGCAGGAAGAGAAGGCTCGGTGCCACGTCGTAGCGGTACACGGGGCTCAGGCGGTCGAGCGCGCCCGACATGAGCCCGCCCGAACCGAGTGCCCTGAGGGCGGAGAGCATGGCTGGAACCGGACCGTCTGCGGTCCTCGGCACCTGGACCGCGCCGCCGGCCACGCGCGCGCGCGGGAGGGCTTGCAGGTAGGCGTTCACCCAGGTGTCCTGCTGGGAGCGCGACGCCGCGTTCCACGTCGACAGCGCCGGCTTCAGCGCAGGGTCCAGGGGAACCGCCATGGAGAGGGGCCGAAGCACGTCGACCTGCGCCGGGTTGATCGGCGTGGTGACGCCGAGGATGGTCTGCGGATGGAAGGAGCCGATCGCCTGCAGGCTGCCGGTCCCGTTGTTGTAGGGCGGACCGTACTGCGCGATCGCCGACGTGTCGTCGAGTTCGTGTGCCGCCGTCTGCAGGAACAGCACCGGCTCCTTCGTCGCCACCTGCTGGATGGTCAGGGGCTTGACGTAGGGGACACCGAGGGCGACGGACGCGATGACCACGAGGACCAGCACCACGAGGCCGCTGATCACGGCTTCCTTGACGAGGTCGAAGCGCGTCTGGGGGTACTTCGCAGGGTCCGTCAGGTAGCGCCTCATCGGGCGGGCCCCCTTTCCAGGCGCTCGTTCTCGGCGGGGTAGGGCGGCACCACGCCGTGCCTGCGCACAAGCAGGAGGTGCAGGCTGACCATGGCGATCAGGATCGCGGGCAGGACCGCGATGTGCAGTCCGTAGATCTGGCCGTTGTTGAGGACATCGAACCAGCCGCCGATGCCGGCGCCGTTGAAGGCGTCCTTCGACTGCACCTGGTTCCACTGGGAGAAGAAATCCCCGCGCGACAGGTAGCCGGTGAACGCGGTGACCACCGATACCGCGAAGCTGAGGACGCCGAGAATCCAGGTGCCTGCGCGGCCAAGGCGCCAGGAGCCCATGAAGAACTGCGCCGTCAGGTGCAGGATCATGAAGAAGAAGAACGCCTGGACGCCCCAGTAATGGATGCCGCGCATGAACACGCCGGCGCCGGGCGTCTGCCACCAGAAGGGGCCGTTCGCGGCCAGCACGATGCCGCTCACGACCACGACCACCAAAGCGCCAAGGGTGAGCGCTCCGAAGCTGTAGACCACGGATCGTACGTAGATCGGCTGCTCCGTGGGCAGCAGCATGTCCCAGGTGAAGGTTTCCGCCCGTCGGCGTACCGCTTGGGTCCAGTTGGAGGATTCGTACCCCCGCCTACTCATGGTGCGGGTACCTAAGCACGAGCGCTCCGACGAACGCCAACAGCAGGAGGACCTCAACGACGTAGTTCGGCCATACGTTGCCCGCCATCGTTACCTCCTCCTTCGCATCGACTACCGCCATATGTACGTGTGCGCCGGTCACCCGGCGGACGTCCATAGGGCGCAGCGATTATCCAGAGGCTAACTCCGCGAGGGCGTGACCGCATGGGTCGTTGGCATCTTTCGCTATGTCCACGAGGAACACAGAAACCCGGCCGGTTGGCTGGGTGTGCCCGGCGTTTGCGCCGAAGAGACATCAGAACTGGCAAGGACAGGGTGGGGTCCGCCGATCGGCGGCAGCAGCCTCAAGTGCCCGAAGCGACCGGCGTTCGGGTTGGCTTGCGGTGGGCGACGTT